>UQDU01000004.1 GCA_900539915.1 uncultured Bacteroidales bacterium
GTCCGAGGAAAATAAAAAGCCAAATAGGGCTTGAAAGTTTTAGCGGACACCAATAATATGGCGGAGAAGGCTGCATCATCATAGACGGTGTGTATGACCGCGCCGATGTCTATGACATCAGCGGCAGCCGCACCTACCGCACCGATTCGCTCGCCCCAGGCATATACGTGGTGGTGGTCGACGGCCACACCAGCAAAGTCGCAGTCAGATGACACTCGGATTTATTACTCTTCCGAATCCCTCCGCGTGATATGCGCTCCGAGGGCATTGAGGCGCGTGTCTATATCCTCATAGCCACGGTCAATCTGCTCTATGCCGCCTATCACGGAGCGGCCGGGAGTAGACATGGCCGCAAGGAGCATCGCCATGCCGGCACGTATGTCAGGTGACTTGGTAAACGCCGGGTGCAGATCCACCTTGTGGTCAAGTCCGATGACTACAGCACGGTGGGGATCACAGAGGATTATCTGCGCCCCCATCTCTATCAGATGGTCTACGAAGAAAAGACGGCTCTCAAACATCTTCTGATGTATCAACACACTGCCGGAGCACTGTACGGCAGCCACAAGCATCACACTCAGCAGGTCAGGCGATATGCCGGGCCACGGTGCGTCGGCGATGGTCAGCACCGAACCGTCAAGGGCTTTCTCTATGACGTAGCTCTCCTTGGCAGGGATAAACAAATCGTCGCCACGCTCCTCCACGTCGATGCCGAGACGGCGGAATGCCTCGGGAATGATGCCGAGATTGCGTATCGACACGTCGCGGATAGTCAGGCTGCTACGTGTGATAGCCGCCATGGCTATGAAGCTGCCTATCTCTATCATGTCGGGGAGCACTGTATGGTCCGCCCCATGGAGCAGACGGCCTCCCGTACCGTGGACCGTGACCAGATTGCTCCCTATACCGTCAATTTCCACCCCCATGGCCGTGAGCAGATGGCACAGCTGCTGCAAATAAGGCTCGCACGCTGCATTATATATAGTCGTGTCGCCCTGAGCCATCGTGGCGGCCATGATGATGTTGGCCGTGCCGGTCACACTCGCTTCGTCGAGAAGCATATAGCAGCCCTTGAGATGCTGTCCCTCGGGCATGTCAAGTTTATAGGCATGACGCGAATCGTCATAACCGAGCATCGCGCCGAGGTTGAGCATACCCTGGATATGTGTGTCGACCTTGCGGCGACCGATTTTGTCGCCTCCGGGTTTGGCAAACCAGGCACGGCCCAGACGGGTCAGCAACGGCCCCACCACAAGCACCGAACCACGCAGACGCGCACAGCGGCGAGTGAAATCCTCGCTCTCCAGATATGCCGCATCTATATTTTTAGCGGTGAAAGTATAGTGGCCTTTGGCATGGCGGACGACATCTACGCCCATAGCCTCGAGGAGGGCGATGAGATTGACCACGTCGCTGATTTCAGGTATATTCTTTATGGTCACAGGGCAGTCCGACAGAAGTACCGCGCTGATGACCTGCAGAGCCTCGTTTTTCGCGCCCTGCGGAGTGATTTCGCCACTGAGGGTGTGGCCGCCTTCAATTATGAACTCGCTCACAGTTGATATATATATTCGGTTATTATCTTATCATATTTTGACCACTTCACACTCCAGAATGACGCCGTAGACCTCATTGACACGGTCACGTATCATCTGCTCCAACGCTACGACATCGGCCGCAGTGGCATTGTAGCCGTCATTAACCAGCACGAGAGGCTGTCTGGGCCATAGTGACGCTCCGCCTACGCGCATGTCGCGGCATCCGGCATGGTCTATCAGCCACGCCGCCGACAGTTTCACCTGTCCGTCAGGCAAGCGGAACGCCGGAGCCTCGGGATTTGACGCGCTGAAAGCCTCTCCGACGGCGGCCTCCACTACAGGATTCTTGAAATAGCTGCCCACACTGCCCACCACGCCTACATCAGGCAGCTTGGAGCGGCGCATGGCTATCACCGCATCGCGCATATGCTGCGGCGTCAGTGCATCAATGTCGCTGACAGCTTCGGCGAGAGCCTTGTAGCCGAGACGAGGAGCCGGCGAGGCCGAGAGGCAAACATCCACCGCGGTGACGATATAACGCGAAGCGTTGGCCTCCTCCTTGAACATAGAGTGACGGTAACCGTAGTCAAGGCGTGACGCCGGTATCGTCACCACACGCCCTGTGAGCTTGTCATAGGCATCAACAGCGATGACCACATCGGCCAGCTCGGCACCGTAGGCACCCACATTCTGCACCGCCGCACCGCCGATATGCCCGGGGATGAGCGACAGGTTTTCAAGTCCCCACAGCCCGAGGCGGCATGTGATGGCCACAATGTCATCAAGCACCACACCGGCATCCACATGCAGCATCACCTGACGCAGAGAGGGAGAGAGCGCGGCATCCATGACAGGAGTAGCCTGGTAAGTGTTCATGGCCGGATGGAGCAGAGGTCTGTGGAGCGGAGAGGTCACAAACAGCATGTTGCTGCCTCCGCCCACCACCACGGCATCGTCAAGAAGCCCCTGCTCCTGCAGTCGTGACAGGTCAGCGGCACAGGTGAAGCTGACAAGACGGTCAGCCATTGCCGAGACCCCCATGGAGGTCATCGGGGCTATGTCGCGGTCAGATGCAATCGATACCATAGCGTTGTTTGATGTAGAACAGCACGACATCAGCCACCTGCTCCATTGACATCAGCGATGTGTTGATGCAGAGGTCATAGGTGGCAGCATTGCCCCAACGGCGGTCGGTGAAGAAATTATAGTATGCCGCACGTATTTTATTGGTGCGGGCAGCGAGAGCCTTAGCCTCCTGATGGGTCTTGACATCGCCTCGGGCCATGATGCGTCGGGCGCAATCCTCGTCAGACGCATGCAGGAACACGTTGACACACCGCGGATGGTCACGGAGTATGTAGTCGGATGTACGGCCCACAATCACACATGACTCCCTGCGCCCGAGCTCGCGGATGTAGTCACTCTGTATGGCATAGAGGTTGTCATCGCTGATGGCTGACGGCGTGGCATAGAAATTGACAGGCGAGTGGCCGAACGTGAACGACATCACACCCGACAGAAACGAGGGGGTGCGTTCATCCTTAGAGGCGAGATACTCGGGCGGCATGCCGGCCTGACGCGCCACGTCGATGAGCAGTTCCTTGTCATAATAGCCTATGCCGAGACGCGATGCCAGGAGACGTCCGAGCTCACGGCCTCCGCACCCCATCTGCCGTCCGATGGTGATAATCAGAGGAGTATCGTCATGTGATGATTGCATGATGCTGTGTGTCTAATTATTTTTTCTTCTTGAAATAATCGTTGTGTATCTTGATGCCAAACACTATGATGCTTGACACCGTGGTGATGGTGTTGGTCACCACAAGAGGTATGTTGCCGAGCATGAGTCCCTGGATTACGAAGAAGACGCTGCCGGCTCCGAGGAGGAGAAAGGTGGGGAGAGCGATACCGTCGGTCTGTCGGGTGCGTATGGTGTACCAGGCCTGAGGAAGATAGCCGAGTACCATACATATGGCTGCCGTGTAGCCGACGATGTTGACAATAAGTTCGTGAGTCATGATATAAAAGAAATAGATTTAAGGTTATGAGGAAACACAAAAATAGCAAATAAATTGCAAAAGCGCAATATCAGCATCGCGGAGCTATCCGCGAAAAGATGGCACGTGCCGTGGTCAGCGCCGGAGTGGCATTGCCCAGACGTGTGCGCATCAGCGCATAGTTGCGCTCCATCAGGTCACGCCCATGGGTGCCGGGGAGCAATTCGGACAATTCTGCCGCCACCCTGTCAGGAGTGCAGCAGTGAAGCAGCATCTCAGGTATGATTTCCTCGTCCATGATGAGATTGGGGAGGGTCACATAGGATATGCTGAGCAGACGGCGCATTATTTCATAGGATATGCGCGACCCGTTGGCGCGGTAACATGCCACTTGCGGAGTGCCCACTAAGGCGCATTCGAGAGTAGCGGTGCCGGAGGTCACAAGAGCCACACTGGCCGATGACATCAGTTCAAGCGACGAATCGTAGTAGACCGGGATGTCGGGTGTCAGCGACTCGTAGAAATCAAGCGGAATACCCGGTGCGCCGGCAATCACCGGCGTGAGCGACCCGGCAAACATGGCTGCCACTTGGGCCATGACGGGGAGATTGTTACGTATCTCGCCCATGCGGCTGCCGGGGACGAGAGCCAGCAACGGCATGTCGGACACTATGGGGACCAGATAGCCCAGTGCGGCATCGACTTCCTCGACTGAGGGATTTCCCACATAGGTCACCTTCATGCCGTGTTTCTCATAGAAAGCCTGCTCGAACGGCAGGATGCAGAAAACCTCCGTGCAGTAACGGCGTATGCTCTTGACGCGCCACTCCTTCCATGCCCACACTTTGGGCGGGATGTAGTAGAACACCGGTATCCCCAAGCGATGGGCCTCTCGGGCTATCTTGAGGTTGAAACTCGGATAGTCTATCAGGATTACCGCATCGGGGCGCATGGTATGCGAACGCACGGCATCTATGGCGACACGCAGATTGGCACGTATGTCAGGCAGATGTCGCAGCACCTCGCTGAACCCCATATAGGCCATGTCGCGGATATGCACGAGCGGTGTGGTGCGGGCAGCCGCAGCCATGCGGTCGCCGCCGAGAAATGAGAAGCACGCGCCCTCATCGACACTGCGGAGAGCATCGATGAGGGCTGCGGCATGAAGATCGCCGGAGGCTTCTCCGGCCGATATGAAGTAACGCATCAGTGTGACGAAGGTTTGCGTCGACGGAGCACCATGGCCGTGCGCGAGGGCAGGTAGAGCTTAAGCCACTCTATGCCGTGGGGCGAGTAGAGGGGGTCAAACTGTGTGATATGGCTTACGCTCTCGTCGATATTGTCGTAGCCGCCGAAACGGGGATTGTCGCTCGAGAGCACCACATCATATTCGCCCGAGGGTGCCAGGATGCCGTAGTCGGTAAACGAATTGAACGGACTGAAATTGAACACGAACACCAGGTCGCCGCGCTTGAACGCCAGCACCTGGTCATCGTCCTTTTCCCAGAGCTTCTCGATGGGGAGAGCCTGGAAGTTGTAGACGTTGCCGATGAGCGAAATCATCGCATTGTCAAAATTGTTGAGGAACTGGTACTTGAGGTCGGTGCGGTCCACGAGGTCCCACTGACGACGGGCATACTTGTAGCTCCAGCCGTTGCCCTCGCGAGGGAAGTCAATCCACTCGGGATGCCCGAACTCGTTGCCCATGAAGTTTAGGTAGCCTCCGTTGATGGTGGCGCAGGTAACGAGACGCATCATCTTGTGCAGTGCCATGCCTCGGGCCACGGTCATATTGTCATCGCCCACCATCATGTGCCAGTACATCTGGTCATCGATAAGCCAGAATATAGTGGTCTTGTCGCCCACGAGGGCCTGGTCGTGGCTCTCGACGTAGCTGATGGTCTTCTCGTCAGCGCGGCGGTTGGTAAGCTCCCAGAATATGCTTGTGGGATGCCAGTCCTCGTCCTTGCGCTCCTTCAGGGTCTTGATCCAGTAGTCGGGGATACCCATGGCCATGCGGTAGTCGAAGCCTATGCCTCCGTCCTTGACAGGTATGGCGAGACCGGGCATGCCGCTCATCTCCTCGGCTATGGTGATGGCACGGGGATTGACCTCGTGGATGAGTTTGTTGGCGAGAGTCAGATATGTGATGGCATTGGTGTCCTGACCGCCGTTATAGTAGTCGGTGTAGCTTCCGAATGCCTGACCGAGACCATGGTTGTAGTAAAGCATGGATGTCACGCCGTCGAAACGGAAACCGTCGAAACGGTACTCCTCAAGCCAGTATTTGCAGTTGGAGAGGAGGAAGTGGAGCACCTCGTTTTTGCCGTAGTCGAAGCAGAGCGAGTCCCACGCCGGGTGTTCGCGGCGGTGGTCACCATAGAAATACTGGTTGTAGCTGCCGTCCAGACGGCCGAGACCTTCGTTCTCGTTCTTCACGGCATGGCTGTGCACGATGTCCATGATGACGGATATGCCGAGCTCGTGTGCCTTGTCAATCAGGCTCTTGAGCTCTTCCGGCGTGCCGAAACGCGATGATGCGGCATAGAAGTTGCTGACATGGTAGCCAAACGAGCCATAATAGGGATGCTCCTGTATCGCCATGATCTGTATGGCATTGTAGCCGTCTTTGGCTATACGGGGAAGTACCAGGTCGCGGAACTCGGCATAGGTGCCGACGCCCTCGGTCTGCTGCGCCATGCCTATGTGGCACTCATATATGAGGAGAGGGCGCGTGTCAGGGACAAACTTTTTGACTTTCCACTTGTAAGCCTTTTCAGGCTCCCATACCTGGGCTGAGAACACATGTGTCACATCATCCTGCACCACACGGGTGGCATAGGCCGGAATGCGTTCGCCCTCGCCGCCGTCCCAGCGTACTATCATCTTGTAGAGGTCGCCGTGGTGTATGGCATCAGCAGGGAGCTTGAGTTCCCACACGCCGTTGTCAAGGCGTTTGAGACGGTATTTGAGGTATTCTTTCCAGCGAGAGAAATCGCCGATAAGTGTAATCTCTGTGGCATTGGGGGCCCATTCGCGGAACACCCAGCCGCCCTTTTCGGTGCGGTGGAGTCCGAAATAGTTGTATGCGTTGGCAAACTGGTCGAGCGACTTGCAGGTGGAGGTCAGTTCACGCTCCTTGTTGACCGAATCGTTGTGTCGTCCCTCTATAGCGTCAGAGAACGGCTCGAGCCAGGGGTCATTCTTGATGATGTTAAGCTGTTTCATTTATTAGTCAGAGTGGATTTGTTTTGGGGGGTTGATGTTATGGGGGGATGGAGGTTGTCTTTTCGTATGGTATGGTTTAAGGCGAGGGTTGATATTGGTGTGTATATGATTAACGGTGTTGTCATAGGCACGCATTTGCGCATGTCTCAGCAAAGATAATGAAACATGATGTGCATCGCAATGTTTTTACCGTTTTTTTCAAAAAAACTTCGCTAAGCCGAAGGAATGTAAAGCCATAAGCTGTGCAAGATATACAAAAGCTGACAGGATTAAAGCATTTTAGGGTGTTAAATGGGGCGGTTGGGTGACAGATTATTTGGGGATGAGCAAGAAAATCGGTAATTTTGCCACAATTTCCAGTAACTTTCTACAAATTTCTAAGGATTATTATGGTCAACCAACTCAGGAGTCACACAAGCACCCACGGACGCCGCATGGCCGGAGCCCGCGCACTCTGGCGTGCCAATGGCATGAAGGAGGAACAGATAGGCAAACCGATTATCGCCATCGTCAATTCGTTCACACAATTTGTCCCCGGACACACCCATCTCCACGAGATTGGCCAGGAAGTCAAGAAAGAGATAGAGAAACTCGGCTGCTACGCTGCGGAGTTTAACACGATAGCCATCGACGACGGCATAGCGATGGGCCACGACGGCATGCTCTACTCGCTGCCCTCGCGTGACCTGATAGCCGACTCGGTGGAATACATGGTCAACGCACACAAGGCCGATGCCATGGTGTGCATCAGCAACTGCGACAAGATTACCCCCGGCATGCTGATGGCTGCGATGCGCCTCAACATCCCGGCGATATTCGTCTCGGGCGGCCCGATGGAAGCCGGCGATGTGGACGGCCGCAAGGTCGACCTCATCGACATAATGATAGAGAGCGCGGATGAGACCGTAGGCGAGAAGGTCGTGGAAAGACTCGAGAAGGACGGCTGCCCCACGTGCGGCTCCTGCTCGGGCATGTTCACAGCCAACTCCATGAACTCCCTCAACGAGGCCATAGGCCTGGCTCTCCCCGGCAACGGCACCATCGTAGCCACCCACATCAACCGCAAGGAGCTGTTTAAGAAAGCCGCCAGACAGATTGTAGACAACGCCTACGCATATTATGAGCGCGGCGACGAGAGCGTGCTGCCCCGCAACATAGCCACACGTCAGGCCATGCTCAACGCCATGACCCTCGACATAGCGATGGGCGGCAGCACAAACACCGTGCTCCACCTGCTTGCCGTGGCCAACGAGGCCGGTGCCGACTTCACCATGGCCGACATAGACATGCTCTCGCGCAGAACCCCGGTGCTGAGCAAGGTGGCCCCCAACTCCCACTACCATATAGAGGATGTCAACCGCGCCGGCGGCATCCTGTCGATAATGAAGATACTCGCCGACAACGGCCTGGTTGACACCGCCGTCAACCGCGTGGACGGCATGACCCTCCAGCAAGCCATAGACCGATATGCCATCGGCGGCAAGGATTACTCCGACGAAGCCGACGAACTGTGGCGCAGCGCTCCCGGACGCAAGCACACCACCGAGATGGGAAGCCAGAGCTCATACTACAGCGAGCTTGACACCGACCGTGCCAATGGCTGCATCCGCGACATGGAGCATGCCTACGTCAAGGACGGCGGCCTGGCAGTGCTCAAAGGCAACATCGCCCTCGACGGCTGCGTGGTCAAGACCGCCGGCGTGGACGAGAGCATCTTCAAGTTCTCGGGTCCGGCCAAGGTGTTCCACAGCCAGGACGAGGCCGTCGATGGCATACTCCGTGACAAGGTCAAGAGCGGCGACGTGGTAGTCATCACCTACGAGGGTCCCAAGGGCGGCCCCGGCATGCAGGAGATGCTCTACCCCACCAGCTACATCAAGAGCAAGCACCTCGGCAAAGAGTGCGCCCTGATTACCGACGGACGTTTCTCCGGAGGCACATCAGGCCTTTCAATAGGCCACATCTCGCCCGAGGCGGCTGCCGGAGGCAATATCGCACTCGTGCGTGACGGCGACATAATAGACATCGACATACCCGGCCGCAGCATCTCCGTGCGCATCACCGACGAGGAACTCGCCGCACGACGCGCCGAGGAGGAAGCCCACGGCAAAGAAGCCTTCACGCCCCGTGGCCGTGACCGTCAGGTGAGCCGCGCCCTGAGGGCATACGCATCGCAGGTGACATCGGCCGACAAGGGCGGTGTGCGCAGCATAGACTAAACAGGATAACAATCACACATCATATCAATTATGAGCGAAAAAATAACAGGAGCAGAAGCACTGATACGCGCCCTCATCGACGAGGGGGTCGACACAGTGTTCGGTTATCCCGGCGGAAGCATAATGCCGGTGTACGACAAGCTCTTTGACTATACCGACCGCCTGCACCACATGCTGGCTCGTCACGAACAGGGTGCAGTCCACGCCGCCCAGGGCTATGCCCGGGCATCACACCGCACCGGAGTCGTGATCGCGACCTCCGGACCGGGAGCGACCAACCTCGTCACCGGCGTCAGCGACGCCATGATGGACTCCACCCCTCTGGTGGTCATCACCGGCCAGGTAGCCACAGGATTCCTCGGCAAAGACGCCTTTCAGGAGACCGATGTGGTGGGCGTCATGCTCCCCATCACGAAATGGGCCGTGCAGATACGCCGCCCCGAGGACGTAGCCTCTGCAGTGGCACGCGCCTTCTACATAGCCTCCTCCGGCCGCCCCGGACCCGTGCTTCTCGACTTCGCTAAAGATGCCCAGACATCGCTTACCGAATACCACTTCGAGCCGTGCAGATTCATACGCAGCTACGACCCCGACCCTGTCATTGACGAGGCCAAGGTGGCCGAAGCCGCCCGTCTGATCAACTCCGCCGAACGCCCCATGATACTGTCGGGCCACGGCGTGATGCTGTCACACGCCGAAAAAGAGCTGATCGAACTGGCCGAGAAGGCCCACATCCCTGTGGCATGCACCATGCTCGGACTCTCGACCATCCCCAGCGCCCATCCGCTCAACAAGGGCATGCTGGGCATGCACGGCAACATCGGCCCCAACGTCAACACCAACCGCGCCGACCTGATAGTGGCCGTGGGCATGAGGTTTGACGACCGCGTGACAGGCGATGTGGCCAAATATGCCCCCAATGCCAAGATAGTGCACATCGACATAGACGCATCGGAGTTTGACAAGACCGTGCGCACCCACACCCATATCCACGGCGACGCCAAGAAGGTGCTCCGCGCACTGATTCCGCAGGTCAATCCGGCCATACGCCACGACTGGGCAGCCTCATTCGACCGCCACAACGCCGTAGAGCAGGAACTGGTCATCAAGCGCGAGGTAGAGCCCGAAAGCCCCACCGGCCCGATGCTCATGGGCGAAGTGGTGAGCCGTGTGTCGGAAGCATTCGGCAACAAGGCCATCGCGGTGACCGACGTCGGCCAGAACCAGATGTTCGGCGTGCGCTATTCTCGTTTCACCGAGACCGACAGCATCATCACATCAGGAGGCCTCGGCACCATGGGATTCGGTCTGCCGGCTGCCATCGGAGCCAAGATAGGTGCGCCTGAGCGTCAGGTGGTGCTCTATGTCGGCGACGGCGGTCTGCAGATGACCCTTCAGGAGCTTGGCATGATCATGGAGTATAACGTGGGAGTGAAGATTGTGCTTCTCAACAACAACTTCCTCGGCAATGTGCGCCAGTGGCAGTACCTGTTTTTCAACGGACGATACAGCGCGACCCCGATGCTCAACCCCGATTTCGTGGAAATCGCGGCAGCCTACGGCATCAAGGGCGAAGACGTGTCGGACCGTACAGAACTCGCCGGTGCCATAAAGCGCATGGCCGAGCATGACGGAGCCTATCTGCTCAACGTCAATATCGACCCGACCGACATGGTATTCCCCATGACTCCCGGCGGAGCCGGCGTTGACGAGATACTCCTCAACGAGAAAGATCATTACGTACCCGAAGACTAAAGCCGACCATCATGGACAACCAATTATACACCATCACTGTTTTTACAGAAAACCAGGTAGGTCTGCTCAACCAGATTTCTATCATATTCACACGCCGCTGCCTCAACATCGAGAGCATGACCGTCAGCGCATGCTCTATCCCCGGTGTGCACAAATTTACCATCACATGCCGCAGCAACCGCGCCATGATGGAGCATGTGGTCAAGCAGATAGAGCGTCGCATCGACGTGCTGAGAGCTTTCCTGCACACCGACGACGAGCTTATCTACCAGGAAGTGGCCCTCTACAAGGTGCCCACCGACCGTCTGCTCAAAGAGGGCCATCTCGAGGGCATCATACGCCGCAACGGAGCCCGTGTACTCGAGATTACCGAAGAGTACACCATCTTCGAGAAGACCGGCCACAAGGCCGAGACAGAGCGCCTGTTTGAGGAGCTCAAGGAATTCGGCATACGCCAGTTTGTGCGCAGCGGCCGCGTGGCTGTCACCAAAAACAAGACCGAGTTTGTGGATCTGTTCCTCAAAGAGCAGCAGATGCGCAAGCAGCGCATGGAAGCGAATTTATAATTTGACCTGACTTTTTTTCGATATGGCATCTCTTCCGACATTTCTCAAGACTGATTATTTCCTGACGGCTGCCGAGTGCAACGCCGAGAGCGAACTCGCCCTCAGCACCCTCGTGCGCCACATAATCGAAAGTGCTACCGAGCATGCCAACCGTCTCAATGTAGGTTACTCGCGTCTGGCAGAAACCGGCATAGCATGGGTACTCAGCCGCATGGCACTGGAGATGAAGCGGATGCCAAAGGTCAACGAGCGTTTCTCGCTCGAGACCCGTGTGACCGGCATAGACCGCCATTCGTCTGACCGCCTTTTTGAGATTACCGACGCCGACGGCCAGCTCCTCGGCATGGCGCGCACCGTGTGGGTGGCCCTCGACATAGTCAACCGCAAGCTCGCCGACCTGTCGATGCTCAAGGAGCTTGCAGCCATCGCCGCCCCCTACTCTCCGGCATGTGCGCCCCCCAAGCGCCTGAGGATGCAGAAAGAGCCTGACGAATCAAAGGAAATCAGCGTATGGTACAGCGACCTTGACATCAACCGCCACCTGACCACCACGCGATACATCGACTTCATGGTCAGCGCATTTGACATGGAGTGGCATGACCGCAACCGCATAAGCCGCCTCGACGTGGTATTCATGCGCGAGACGCTGCCCGGAGGGTCTGTAACCCTGGCTACCACAGCACTGTCAGACCACGAGGTGCAGCTCGACATCAGCCAGAACGGCGAGGCACATGTGCTCGGCCAGTTTACCTACGAACCGCGCCAATGATAGCCCACGGCGGCTTTTTGATGATAAAATATCAGACAAACCGCACAAATATGCGATAAATTGCAACGAACATGTGCGTATGTCAAGATATTTGTTTAACTTTACACCCGTTTTAGGAAGCAAATAACATTTTATTCATAATCCACGAAGTAATTATGGCAAAATTGAATTTTGGCGGCGTTGAAGAAACCGTCATCACACGCGATGAATTCCCCTTGGAAAAAGCACGCGAAATCCTCAAGAACGAAACTATCGCAGTGCTCGGTTACGGCGTACAGGGCCCCGGCCAGAGCCTCAACCTCCGCGACAACGGATTTAACGTAATAGTAGGCCAGCGCGAAGGCAAGACCTATGACAAGGCTGTAGCCGACGGATGGGTGCCCGGCGAAACCCTTTTCAGCATCGAAGAAGCATGCGAGCGCGGCACTATCATCATGTGCCTCCTCTCTGACGCTGCCGTCATCTCAGTTTGGCCCACCATCAAGAAATATCTGACAGCCGGCAAGGCTCTCTATTTCTCTCACGGCTTTGCCATCGCATGGCAGGACCGCACAGGCGTAGTTCCCCCCAAGGATGTCGACCTCATCCTCGTGGCTCCCAAGGGCTCGGGCACATCGCTCCGCACCATGTTCCTCGAAGGCCGCGGCCTCAACTCGAGCTATGCAGTGGAGCAGGACTACACCGGCCACGCCCTCGAGCGCACACTCGCCCTGGCCATCGGCATCGGCTCAGGCTACATCTTCGAGACCACATTCAAGCGCGAGGCCTACAGCGACCTCACCGGCGAGCGCGGTTCGCTGATGGGTGCCATCCAGGGTCTTCTCCTTGCCCAGTACGAAGTGCTCCGCGAAAACGGACACACACCCTCTGAGGCATTCAACGAGACCGTAGAGGAGCTTACACAGTCACTCATGCCCCTCTTTGCAGCCAAGGGTATGGACTGGATGTATGCTAACTGCTCTACCACCGCACAGCGCGGCGCACTCGACTGGATGACTCCCTTCCACGATGCCATCAAGCCTGTAGTAGAGAAGCTCTATGCAAGCGTGGCATGCGGTCAGGAAGCCCAGAACTCCATCGACTCCAACTCCAAGCCCGGCTATCGTGACGGTCTTGAAGCTGAGCTCAAGGCTCTCCGCGAAAGCGAGATGTGGCAGGCAGGTGCTACAGTGCGCAGCCTCCGTCCCGAAAACAACTGATAACATCCGGTTAACCCACATACAGCGTGGAGGGCATCGCCAATGCGATGCCCTCCACTGTTTTTTTTCTATATGTCTTTAAGGAGTCAGACTTTCATGTTTATCTTCAGCCCTCAAACTCCACAGGACCGTCGCGGAGCACATGGGGCGTCAAAGGGTCGGTGAGATCCACTATGGCGGAGCCTTGCAGTCCGCCGGAGCCGCCGTCGATGAGCAGCGATGCAATCGGGGCAAAGGCCTCAACGAGCACTTCAGGCTGCTGGGCGGTGTCATCGTAGGGCGACGCGGCTACGGATGTGCTCATGACTGGATGGCCGAGAGTCTCCGCGAGGGCTATGGCTATGGGATTGTCGGGGATACGTATTCCTACCTCCTTGCGCCCCTTGAACACTTTGGGCAGGTCATGTGAGGGCGGCAAGATGAAGGTGAACGGTCCGGGCAAGTAGCGTTTCATCACCTCAAAAGCGCGATTGTCGATACGCGCATAGCCGGCGGCCTGTGACAGGTCAGAGCACACTATGGCCAGCGTATTGCGTTTGGTGTCGATGCCCTTGAGGTGGCACAGACGCTCTATGGCGCGCTGGTTGAGGGCATCGCACCCTAAGGCATAGAGCGTGTCGGTGGGATAGATGATGATGCCTCCGTCACGCATGACATCTACAGCTTCGTCTATAAACCGCTGGTTGATGCTTGTGGGATATATCTTGAGGGTTTTCATCGCTGATAACAGTTACAATGATTAAACTTTTGCCTTGATGTCATGGCACACAGTGATTATATTCCTGAATGACCATTGATGTTGTATGGACATGCCATGGCATGTCACCAAATGCATTGCGCATGAAGCATTTACATTAGCAGACATGCCATGGCATGTCCCTACTGCAATGATGGGCCTACACCTACATATACACACGCATATCGTCGTTTTCTATGCCTCTGACGGCTTCGGGCGGTAGACGAGCCGCATCGCCTTGTCGGGCACGATGACCGATGATGCCACATCGCACAGACGCTCGGGGGTGACGGCGTTGTATTGGCCGACGAGGGTGTTTATGTCGTCATGCTGCATCTCCGTCTGGGCGAGCAGCTGCGCTTTGCCGAGATAGCTCAACATGGAAAATGTATGCTGACTTTCATAACGAGTATGAGCACGTGAGAGTTCATCGTCGGTGACACCTTCGCGCCATATTTTAGAGGCCTCCCCTATCAGGCGGTCTGTGGCGCGGGCTATGTCGGCGTCCTTGTCTGACGTAAGCCGGGCATTGAGCATCAGCAGTCCGGGCTCGTCGCTGCCGAGTATCGAGGCATCGGCCGAGGTGAAGAGCGGGTCGGCCATCATGATGTTTCGGTAGAAACGTGATGCGTGGCCCGATGCGAGTATGTCGGTTATCTGGTCGCACTCCACATATCCGCTCTCACCGTATCCGGGCATGCGGAAGGCCACGGTAAGGGCTGTCTGGGGCACGTTGCCATATGCCTCTGCATATCGCGGCGAGTCGACCTCTCCCAACTGGCCGTAGCTTCTGGGGGCTATGGAGCGTGACGGGATAGAGCCGAACCATTTCTCGGCCAGCCTGACGGTCTCATCGGCGGTGATGTTGCCACAGACGGCGAGCACGGCATTGTTAGGCGCGTAGTGGCTGAAGAAAAAGCCTTTGACATCGTCCAGCGTCACGTCGCGGATGTGCTCAGGCTTCAGGCCTATGGTAGGCCAGCTGTAGGGATGGGAGTCAAACGCCATGCGGCGCAGATGGTGCGCCATGTCGCCATAGGGACGGTTGAGACACGTCTGCTTGAACTCCTCTATCACCACCCCTTTCTGTACGTCGAGTGACCTCTCCGTGAAAGCCGGCGACAGCATTCGGTCGCTTTCAAGCCAGAAAGCGGTCTCGGCATTGACAGCCGGGAGCACGATGTAGAAGTTGGTGAAATCATTGGAGGTCCAGGCGTTGCTCATCCCTCCGGCCACTTCCACCTCACGGTCAAATGCAGGTACATTGACCGAGCCTCCAAACATCAGATGCTCAAACAGATGCGCCATGCCGGTGCGCTCGGCCGACTCGTCACGCGCACCAACATTATACATGACATTGACCGCCACCATGACCGTCGACGGGTCATAGGAGTGGATGATACGCAGTCCGTTAGACAGGGTATGTCTGCTGACCTCTATCACTCCTCTATCACCTTGGCGGATATGATTTTGACATCGTCCACAGGGCGGTCATTGCTGTCTGTGGCCACGCCTTCTATCTTATCCACTACATCCATGCCGCTGATGACTTCGCCAAACACGGTGTAGGCTCCGTCGAGATGCGGCGCACCGCCCACAGTCATGTAGGCCTCGCGCTGCTCGGGAGTCAGGGAGAAATCCATAGAGGCACCCTTGGCCTCGGTCTCGGCTATGAGCTGGTCCTGGAGCTTCTGCAAGCCGGCCTGGTCTTTGGCGCGGCGCAGCGACATGATAGTGTCACGATGCTCCTTGACGAGGCTTTCGAATATCTGCTGCATGCCCTGCTGCTTGAGCTGGTGCTCCATCTGTCGGAGCTGCTGCTCGTTGAATTTGCGGCCTGTGACTATGTAGAACTGGCTTCCGCTCGAGCGGCGTTCGGGATTGACCTGGTCGCCTGTACGCGCTGCTGCGAGGGCTCCACGTTTATTGAAGTATTTGGGAGCGATGATTTCAGCTTCCACCGTATATCCGGGGTCGCCTGAGCCAAGCATGGTACCCTTGGCGGCATTGCGCGAGTCGGGATCGCCCGTCTGCACCATGAAATCCTTGATGACGCGGTGGAAAAGCAGTCCGTCATAGTAGCCCTCCTTGACGAGCTTGAGGAAATTGGCGCGGTGCTTGGGGGTGTCGCCGTAGAGGCGCAGCGTGACGTCGCCCTCGGTGGTCTTGAACTCTACTATGGCGTCTTTGGCCGGAGCTGTAGTGTGGTCTGTAGTCATGTCTTCACTTGAATTTTGTGCTTTGCAACTGATGGAGGCCAGTATGGCCGTCAGGCAAAGCAGCAGTGTGAGTTTTTTCATCTGTGTGTATATGTATTATATCCCTACATCTTGCCGCCCTCAAACACGCGCTTGTGTATGCGGCGGAAATTGTCGTCGGTAGCGATGAGTTCCCCGGCTCTGGCATCATAGTCCGCGCCCCACAGGCTCGGCAGCAGGTCGGGTATATAGCGGTGCTCGCGGTCCTTGTCTATGGCAGCCTTCACGAGGCGGTCTATGGGGTCGCGGAAGCCCTCGGCATCTATGGCAGCAAGATAGCGCGCCGCCGACACGACAAATTGACCCGAATGGTCCACATTTATCATATTGTCGACCAATCGCGATATGTCGAGGTCATCGTCACCTATGTGGTTGGCGATATATTCATATGTGAGCAGCCCGTCGGCATCCTTGCTCAGCCGCTTTATGTCGTCTTCAGTCATAATCAGTAATTAGGTGGTACTTATACAATCTCGTGATAACATTGTATCTGCAAACTTACTAAAATCTCCCCACATATCCTAATACCCCACGCCAACCACCCCCTATAATCGGCCTGTATCAGCAACAAATTCCCGGTGGGTCGTACTCATCGTAGTAGGGACATGCCATGGCATGTCGCCTAAAGCCATGCTAATTAGTGTGTTGCGTCAGCAGACATGCCATGGCATGTCCCTACTGCGATGGGTGCATTCCTTGAGTTTATGGCATTGTGACATGATTCGGGCCAAATGCAGTCAGGGCCGCCCTGTATGGGCGGCCCTGAAAGGTTTTCAGCTATCCTGTGTCAGATTTGACTCGGATATCAGCGGAGCTGCTGCGGAAGTGCCATGGGCACACGGAATGTTGTCTTGCGGGCTGCCTTGGGAGATGCAGACTTACTCTCCGAACGCTTGCCTACCATCTTGGCGGCCTTGGCTGTCATCGCGTGCTTTTTGGTAATCTTGAGAGTCTTGTGGCTCTTGGCTGTTACCTTGCGGGCTGCCTTGGAAGCGGTGGGGAGCACAACCTTGAAGAGACCCTGCTTGTTTGAAATCAGCTGAGCATTTGCTTCGGGGATTACAGCCATCATTGAGGGCATAGTTCCATCTGACGCCACGACCGCAGCAGGGAACGATACAACCCCGTTGACGAGCGTACCGGCAATACCGGCATTAATCATGGCTCCGTCAGGTACATTATTTCCAGCGAGATAGTACGAGTAGCTCATGATTTCAAGAGTCTGATTGTCAGCGGGCCAGCTGCCGGCTACAAAGGGAGGTATCTTGACACACTGCGGATTGGTGGCATCGATTACCATAGCCTCGTCAGCAGATTCGAAGTCACTGAGGCCAATCGGGAAGTATTCTGCAGAATAGGGGCTGAGCACACGATACATGCCGGCATCTGTCTTGTGCTTCTGCACGGGGACATCATAAGCGATTACATATTGGTCAGGGATTATGCCACCCTCAAAGTAGAACGACAGGAGCATGTCGTCAGTCATCTGGCCAATGCCCATGTCTTCCCAGTTGGCGTCTTCGCCGCCCATCTCGGTGATGGACTGGAACTTCACACCTACAGTAGATGTCTCGGCCACAGCACCCTCATTGAGAGAGAATGCTACGAATACGTAATCTGTAGACTCCTGGGGCACCTGATAGCGGAAGTTCTTGGAGTTGCCTTCGGTGATGGTAGTCTCTGTGTAGCCATACAGGCCTTCAGGTACGGGCACTGCATCGGGATCCTCAGCTTTCTGACGGTCCTCATAGAGCTTCTGCACGACAGCGATTGCTGCATTGGCATTTTTGGTCTGCACGAGACCTACCACGAAGTCCTTGCAGTCAGTACCTATAGCCTTGACTTCTGCATCAAGATATTCCTGAGTCTTGTCGGCATTGAATGTATGACCGAAGTACGACAGTTCAAACGAGTAGTCGCCGAGCGAGCCGCCCGGGAAGATGAATTTCATCTGCTTGCTGTTGATAAACTGCGATGTACCGCTGCCTGACTGCTCGCGCATGATGAATGCGCCGAGGCCTACGGCATTGGGGATACCGTGGAATTCATCAGTACCGGGAGTGGCATCGGGATTCGGCTCCATGAGCCAGCCACCGAGCACGCTTATAGCTTCAGCAAATGCAGCATTACCGTCAAAAGAGTTCAGATAGATGGGTGATACGAACGAGTCGTAAGCATCGCCGGCGCCGGAGAGGTCAATGGGTACCTGATATGTCTTGCCAAGGGCCAGTGTCAGTGTCTCTGATTCACCCCAGCTGAACGGCATACCTGCCGGATTGGTAGCATAAGTGTTCCAGAAGTCTGTGCTGTAACCGGGAGGACAGATATAGAACTCTATACCTTCGGGCCAACCCTGGGCCAGTTCTTCGTCAGTTGCATCAAAAGGATTATAGATGCGATAGTGACCCCAGTAGCCCTTTGAGCCTTCAGGCCATTCGGCATCGTCGACCTGTACCTCTGCATCCCAGGTAGGATTGTTGAAGAAGCCCATGGTCAGCTTGCCCTTGCCGAGCGAACGCCATACGGGCTGCGGATCGCCGGCGGAGATGCTTACAGTGAGTGCTACGAGGTCGTTAGCTCCGAGTGCCAGGCTTGAAGTAGATGTGATTTTCAGGCCGAACTTGTAAGTGCCCTCGTCAGAAGTAGTAAGAGTCACAGGGATGATGGCCTCGTCACTGCCATCGGCAAATGTCGCTTTGGTGGGGAATGTCCACGGAGCGTTGGCTGCCAAGGGCACGGTATAGTCACCATTGGCGTCGGTGGTGAAACCGGCCACGGTGACAGTCTCGGTGCCGGAAGTAGAGCCGCGGCGCACGACTACGTTGAACACTGGTGAGGGTATCTGGTCGCCCGGCTTGAATGTCGTGCTCATGGACTTGCGGTCAAAGGTCACGCCCTGTCCCGAGATACCGTCTTCATCCCAGTATTTGTCATCGCTGCACGACGATGTCAGGGCTGTCACCGCTGCAAGCGCGGTGACGGCCAGGAATGAAAGTTTCTTATTGAGTTTCATATTCTGAGTTGTCTATTGTGATGATAGTTAGTGAGGAGAGAGATTATTGCTGTGGGATTATTCGGTTACCGGCATGGGTCGTTCGGACGACGGGTTATTGTCGGCAGCTGAAATCATGGGGTTAGCCTGGAGTTCGCTGTTGGGGATGGGATAGCGCATCACATTGCTCTCGGCAGGTATGTTATACACCCAGTTGGCCGGCCAGCCACCGCCGCGACGGTCGATGGGCTTCTTCAGACGCATGATGTCGAAGTAGCTGAGGCCTTCACCCCAGAGCTCCACGCGACGCTGGAACCATACTTCGTCCTGTATGTCGGTAGGAGTATTGGCGTGGCATGCGTATGACTTGAAGCGGTAGGTCTTGACAAACTTGGTCAGAGTCTGCTTGGCACCCTCGGGGTTGCCGCTCATGGCCTCACCCTCAGCCTGGATAAGATACATCTCCTCGATACGCATCAGAGGGATGTCCTGGCCTTTGACGGTGTTGCCGAGCTGGTCCTGATAGGGAGCGAACTTGACCTGTGTGTATGCCGGCATATCGGTCTCCTTGCAATAGTCCTGCTGGGCCTCGGTCAGGTTGGCCGATTTCTTTTTGGGTCCGAGCCACCATCCCTTGCGGGCATCTTTGCTGGGAATCTGGTCATAGAGATTCTTGGCCACCTGACGCCATGCGCCCACTTCGGCATAAGAGTTGCCGCAGAGCGAACCCATGTGTGAGGGCCAGTTGACAATACCGGAGGTAACGACACGGTCCTGCTCGTTGATGGCGATACCCCACATCCAGTTGTCCTCGTCGATTGACCAGAGGCCGGGCTTGGAAGCGGTTTCAAACGATGAGGGCTGGCCTTTAAATGCCTTGATGGCTTCCTTGGCATCGTTGGCAGCCTCAAGATACTTGCCCATGGTCAGGTTGACGCGAGCACGGAGTCCGTAGGCTGTAGCGAGGCTCACCAGACGCTTGGGCTTGGAATCAAGCACGGCATCGGGGGTAACCTTGGCAGCGTTGGCGGCTGTCAGGTAATTGACGGCATCGTTGAGGTCGTTCATGATCTGGGCATATACTTCCTGGACTGATGAACGCTTGGCTCCGCCGGCAGCGGCCACCTCGTCGATGTTCTTGTCAGTGATGATAGGCACACAGGGCTGTGACTCGTGGCCTACATAGTTAAACTGGTAGAGCTGTGCGAGCACCCAGTAGTCATAGGCGCGGATGGCCTTGGCCTGAGCCATATAGAACTGCATGGTGGCGTCGTTGCTCTCGCCCACTGTCTTGAGAAGGGTGTTGGCGGCCGAAATCTGGCTGTACATGTAGCTCCACGCGAGGTTGGTACCGCGACCGTTGACGTTGCCGTCAGAGAGGTCGTTGGCCCATGAGAACCAGTTATAGCCTGAATCACATCCGAGCATGTCGATGCCGCGGCTGTCAAGTACCAGCATCAGAGAGGGGTAGCCGAAGTCGAAGTGCTGTTCGTAGACCGTCATGTATTTGCTGAACTCAGCGGTGGTACCTGCCACAGCTGCCACGAGCTTCTCGGGGAACTCCTCGGTCAGATCTTTCTTCTGATCCGTGGTGGCGTAGTTGCCCTGGATGTCGGTGTCGAGGTCGTTACATGCCGCGAGAGCAAGTGCCGACAGACCGACGGTGAGAAATTTATTGATAGATTTCATATTTTGATTGATCTTAGGGATAAGTCTGTGATTGATGGACTTTTATACGCGCTCATCAGAACGATACACGGATACCGCCCGAGATGGTGCGGCTGGGAGAATATGTGGAGTTCTCCGATGCGGTGTAACCCTGACGGGGGTCAAGACCCTTGCGTGCGCTCCAGAGGGCAACGTTCTCGGCGGCACCGTAGATGCGGAGCTCCTGCAGACCGAGCTTCTGCACCCAGTCCTTCTTAAATGTATATCCGAGAGTGATGTTGTTGAGGCTCAGGTAGTTGCTTGACACGAGCCAGCGGTCGCATGCTGCAGTATAGACAGTGTACTGGTCGCTGGTGGCCAGACGGGGCACGTCGGTGTTGGTGTTGGTCGGAGTCCAGGCGTTGAGGAGGTCCTTGTGCATGGCCTGACCGATGTAGGTGGTGTTGCCGCCGTACATGAGCTGGCAGTAGGTGTTGTCGATGATCTTGCCTCCGAACTGGTAAGCGAACGAAATCGAGAAGTCGAAGCCGTAGGCCTTGAGGTCGGTACCGAAACCGCCGTAAGCCTTAGGCATCAGGTTGCCTGTGGATACACGGTTGGTGTTGAATGCCTCTGAACCGGAAGTAGTGGCGTATTCGTTGCCCTGCTTGTCCTTGGCCCAGTAGAGAGCGAGACCGGTGGTCGGGTCAACACCTGCATACTTGGTGATGTAGAGCTGGTACATCGACTCGCCTTCGCGGAAGATACGGCTGCCTGAAATCCATTCGCCGTTGAGGTCGGGGTGGAGCTTGAGCACCTTGTTGCCGGCCCAGGTTATGTTGGCGTTGACATCCCACTGGATGTTTTTGGTGTTGAAGATGTTGACGTTCACGTCAAACTCCATACCGTAGTTACGCATAGAGCCGATGTTCATAGGTATGGATGAGTAACCGATAGAGGGGCTGGTAGGCTTGAAGTAGAGCATGTCAGATGTCTGACGGTTGAAGTACTCGATTGTACCTGCCACCTTGCCGTTGAGGAAGCTGTAGTCAAAACCGATGTTGAAGTTGTTTGATGTCTCCCATGAGATGTCGGGGTTACCCTTGAAGTAGAGGGTAGCGTCTGACCAAACGCCGTTACCGCCGGTGAGCTTGTACATGTCGGTATAAGCGTAGTAGTAGCCGTAGCTGCTTGTGCCGAGGTTGTCGTTACCGTTCTGGCCGAAAGATGCCTTGAACTTCAGCATGTCAAGCCATGTCCAATCCGTAGCGAAGTTTTCCTTGGCGATTTCCCATGCGCCGCTGACTGACCAGAAGTTGCCCCAGCGGTGGTCCTTGGCGAAGCGTGAAGAAGCGTCGCGGCGGAACGAACCCATGAAGAAGTACTTCGAATCATAGTTGTACTTGGCGCGGAAGATCAGACCGCGTGTGGCGTAGCTGTAACGCAGACCGCCTACGTTGGGCTGGTCGATGGTGTTGCCCACGTAAGGGATGAAGGGATTGTAGAGGTTGCTTCCGGCAGCTTCCACATACTCGTTGTGACGCTCGAGGCTTTCGTAGCCGGCCATGAGGTCCATATTGTGCACGTCATTGAATGTGCGGCTGTATGAAGCCAGAGCCTGGAGTGACAGGGTCGAACCATTAGAAGCCTGCTGTACCACTTGGCCGCCGTATGTTGAAGACTGACCGTAGAGGGGTGTGTGCAGGTAGTGCAGACGCTCGTTGTTGGTGGTGTAGCCGAGAGTTCCGGTCACGTTGAGACCGGCGATGGGAGTCACTGTGGCATACCACTTGCCGGTGAAGAAGTCGGTCAGATATTCCTCGGTATTATAGAGGAGCGCGCTGACAGGGTTGGCACCTGACATGAAGTTACGTGACAGACCGTGTGCGTCATAGTCCTTGGAACCGTAGTCATACACGGGGTTGCCGGTGGCTTTGTCGTAGATGATGTTGCCGTCGGCCGAGCGGAGATACATCGGATACACCGGACCCATCTGGTAAGCGAGGAAGAATGCGTTGCCCGATGACGAGCCGGCATCAGTGTCCTGGTCGCCGGGATAGCCGGAGTTGGTGTAGACATATGACATGTTGGCACCTACCTTGAGCCAGGGCTTCATCTGGTAGTCGACATTGAGACGTGTGGAGAAACGCTTGAAGTGAGAGCCCTCGATCAGACCGTCATTGCCGAGGTAGCCGGCTGACAGGTAGTAGTTGATCTTGTCCGAAGAACCCTGCAGCGAGAGGTTGTATTCCTGACGGAAACCGGCGCGGAAAGTCTCGTCGATCCAGTCGTCGGGAGTGTAGTAGTACTTGCCGTCAGTGTAGCCCAGAGTAGCGTTGGGGTTGATGTCGAAGTTCTCGTTGAGGAAGAAGTTCTCGCCGGTGGGGATAGTGTAGATCTGGTAGCCGAGCGACTTCCACAGATTGGCATTGGCGGTGTTGAGAGCCGAAGCACCCGACACACCGTTGACATAGCGGGCATTGTTATAGATAGCCTGGCCCACCATCTTGAGATACTGGTCGGTATCGGTGACCACATCGTAGTTGGGGAGAGCGCGGTGGTTGGCACCCCAGCGTGCGTCAAATGTCACCTTGACGTCGCCGTCACGGTGTCCCTGCTTGGTGGTCACGAGGATGACACCGTTGGCACCGCGTGCACCGTAGAGTGCGGTAGAGGCAGCGTCCTTGAGCACGGTCATCGACTCGATGTCCTGAGGGTTGAGCTGGTTGATGTCGCCCTCGAAAGGCAGACCGTCCACCACGTACAGAGGGTTAGAGTTGGCGTTGATAGAGCCGACACCGCGGATGCGCACTGTCGGAGCCACGCCGGGCTGGCCGTTGGAGCTGAGGGTCTGCACACCTGACACCTTACCCGACAGGGCCGAAGTGACCGTAGTCACCAGAGCGTCCTGCAGCTGCTCGGAGTTGACCACCGAAGCCGCACCGGTGTATTCTGATTTCTTCACTGTACCGTAGGCCACGACCATGACCTCGTCGAGGCGGTTGGTGGAGTTGACGAGCTTCACCGTCATGCCGTCGGATGCAGGGACAGTAGCCGCATGCATGCCCACGTATGACACCTTGAGTTCCTTGACATTGGCAGGGAGGGTGAGGGTGAATTTGCCGTCAATGTTGGTCGCCGTACCTGTCCCGCCTCCGATAGGCATGACAGTGGCGCCTACTAATGGCTCGTCATCCTCGGCGCCGACCACGGTACCGGTCACTGTGCGTGACTGAGCCGAAGCCGATACGGCGAGTGCGAAGACTGCCACAAACAATAGCAATAGCTTTTTCATAATTGGGTGAAAAACTTGGTTAAAACATACTGATGTTAAGAATGAACTATCTTTATTGTACCAAAGCCCCCTCAGAACGCCCCGGACGTACATTGTCGTAGCACAAGTCCGGGCCGGACAACGTACACTCCGCGCGCAGGGCGCGCCCGGACGGGGGAGAGAGGCAAGAGTTCTGACAGCGATGTGATGTCAACAGAGCAACGTGCCTGAATATTAGAGGCTTGGGGTAATGTTAAATGCAAACCGCAGCATCTGACCATGACGAAAGATGATGACGATAGGTTGCAAATTTACACTTTTTTATGTTTAGTTGCAAATCGTCAACATTTTTTTTGGCATTTTCACGAAAAAGCGGACACTTTTTTATTGTTTTTGTGGCTTTGATTTATGTTTGATTTAGCATATTGCCATCAAAAGCGGTTGATTTTGATGCGCAAACGTACGATTTTATTTGCAAATGGTTATTATCAGCCGCGCAGGGTAGCAAAATGACATTAACATTTCTCAGAGGCACCAACAAGCATTTTTCACTAAATAATAGTGTTATAAAACATATCTGCCAATAAACGCCTCAGTGACATACCATGGGCGCCAACGCCACAAACTTGGCTCCCGACGCACCCAACATGCAGTAGGGACATGCCATGGCATGTCTGCTAACGCAACACCATCATCATCATGGCTTTAGGTGACATGCCATGGCATGTCCCTACTGCATACGAACGCCGTTAGAGCATCAACGACCGCTTATGTTAGTGACATTGAGCCATGTCACCCAAAGCATCATACATATTATTATTATAAGGTGTGCCTTTGACTGCTTCCCCATCCTCATCAACGACCGAGCGTTGGCAGACAATCCATAGCGCAATGCCGCAAACTAAAGAAGTCCCGAGGGGACGGATCAATGGCAGCACATCCCTGACAGTCAACGATTCTACCATAAGCCCGTCCCTCTCGGGACTCCTTACCCCTGCGTACGGAGCGTACGTTGTCCGTGCGCGGAGAGTACGTTGTCCGGCCCGGACAACGCACACTTTAAATATTTATTAACAAGCAAATATGGATGCAATAACAACACTGAAATAAAGACTACCAACGACGGCGATAAGGAATACCAGCCCATCCAGGATGCGCCGAAACGGCTCCCGAACGTGAATAGACTCCACGTGCTGCACGTTGCCAAGCAGCTTTAGCAGCATCGGAAGCTGTACCAGTATTCCAATTATCAATATAATGTAAAAGCGCATCTTCACCTTTGATAGTATTGTTAATGAGGTCTTGATAAATCATTTCCTCTCTATCTGCAAAAGTAGCATATTTAAAAACGATTATCCAAACTTTGACCCCAAATAGTCGCATTAAGATGACGAACAGAAGCATCATTGACACGAACACGAGAATAAGCCTCAGCCATTTCAGAAGCAATCTTACGAAAAGTTTGCTGTAGGTTACGCAATTCTTGATCAGATTTAACAATACCTCTTTGAAGCAGTTGACCCTCAAGAATCATATTAGCAGTACGAAGAGAAGTTTGACGTATATTCTCCTCAGACTGAGTAACAGCGAGCGCGGCAGACTTTAGAGTTTACTTCATCATATCAGACTTAAGACGGTTGTCTATCTCAAGACCACGGTTACGGCTGAACTCGGTTATCATCTGTGCAAGCTTAAGACGGTTTTCAACTGATTGGGCAGCCACCTGAGACTCTGCTAGCTCTGTCTCATTCTGGAGACGCTTACGGTTGAAGTAAGTCGAGACTGCATCACCGATACCTTGAAAGGCATCACCATAGCGGAGGGCTTCCTGTCGTGGGGCTTCCATCTGAGCAAGCTGAGGGGTCGGGGTCTGACCTGCATTGTTGCCGGTGACTCCGTTGCCGTAGACGAGATGGAGGTCAGCCCTACTGGTATAAACCCCGTCAGTAATTTCTGATACAGCAATATATCAAATAGACAGCGGCCCCGTCCATAACGCGACGGGGCCGCTTCTTTATCTGGCTGAACATGTGAAAAGCATTATTTTTTGCACAGTCGGAGATTAAAAGCTATATTTGCATAATACTAACAAAAGTGTGCAAAAGCACCGACAATCTGAAATCAATCATAACAATATAACTCAGAACTGAAACCACCATGGATCAGCAGATAGACTGGGCCAATCTCCCCTTCGGCTACATCAAGACAGACTACAACGTACGTTGCTATTACAAAGACGGCAAATGGGGCGACATAGAGGTGTCGGATTCCGAAACCATCAACCTCCACATCGCTGCCACCTCCCTCCACTACGGACAAGAGATTTTCGAGGGCATGAAAGCGTTCAGAGGCAAAGACGGAAAGGTCAGAGGATTCCGCATGGAAGAAAACGCACGCCGCATCGCAGCCTCGGCCCGCGGCCTGCTGATGGAGCCTGTGCCCGAAGAGCTCTTCAAGGAGATGGTCAGGAAGGTGGTGAAGCTCAACGAGCGTTTCATACCGCCCTACGGCAGCGGAGCGTCGCTCTACATACGTCCGCTGGAGATAGGCATGTCGGCCCGCGTGGGCGTGCAGCCGTCACAGGAATACCTG
Source organism: uncultured Bacteroidales bacterium (assembly GCA_900539915.1). Taxonomy (GTDB): domain Bacteria; phylum Bacteroidota; class Bacteroidia; order Bacteroidales; family Muribaculaceae; genus Amulumruptor. The sequence continues at coordinate 26,771 of UQDU01000004.1, forward strand.
TTTATGATACTCGTAACGCCCGTAGGCCCGTACTTCAAGGGTGGTTTCAAGCCCACAAACATATGTATCATGCGTGAGTTTGACCGCGTGGCTCCCAAGGGCACCGGCCGCTACAAGTGCGGAGGCAACTATGCCGCAAGCCTCGTGGCCGGCGAGAAAGCCCACGAATTGGGCTACTCGGCTGTGCTCTATCTCGACCCCAAAGAGAAGAAATACCTCGACGAATGCGGCCCGGCCAACTTCTTCGCCATCAAAGGTGACAAATACATAACCCCGGCATCCGAGTCGATATTGCCGTCGGTAACCAACATGAGTCTGCGCCAGCTCGCCAAAGACATGGGTCTGACGGTAGAGGAGCGACATATCCCCGTCGAAGAGCTCGCCGAAGTTGACGAAGCAGCAGCCTGTGGCACCGCCGCCGTAGCCTCGCCTGTAGCCGAAATACATGACCTCGACAACGACATCAAGTATGTAGTGGCCAAGGACGGCAAGCCCGGCCCAGTAGTCACAGCCCTCTACAACCATCTCCGTGGCATACAGCTCGGCGAAGAGGACGACATCTACGGCTGGAACACCATCATCGACTGAAAGCCACGAACTCACGGGATGCACCAACCGCTGTAGGGACATGCCATGGCATGTCTGCTGACGCAACATCCCTCATCAGCATGGCTTCAGGCGACATGCCATGGCATGTCCCTACTACATAAGAACGTCATTCATGACGCATTGGGAGACATGCAGCGACACATTGGGCGACATGCCATAGCGCGTTACTACCGGCTCTGACAGTCCCGGAGGGACTGACTTATGCTTAGGAATGGCGGAGCCATGACGAGTCTATGGGCAGACACGCAGCCAACCCGATAAAAGTCCCCGAGGGACGGATTGATGGCAGCCAAGGGGCTCTCCCATGAGCACATCCCTCAGAGACTACTGGATAGACTTTTTTTGACCCCGGTGCATCCGCCATCGCCCCACAACAACCCACACGATATATGACAAATTATCAGGAAATAATTGACCGATATTATCCCGCCGGGTCTGCCTTGCGGGATATTTATTTGCGCCACTGCGGTCAGGTGGCCGACCTCGCCGCCCATATCAACGAGTCAAAGCATCTCGGATTAGACCCAGGGGAACTGCGCTCCGCAGCCATGCTCCACGACATAGGCATATACCGATGTGATGCCTCATCAATAGAGTGCCACGGTACAGAGCCGTATATCCGCCACGGAATCATCGGTGCACAGATACTCCGCGACTGCGGAGCCCCAGAAACGATGGCACGTGTGGCCGAGCGGCATACCGGCGCCGGCCTGACCGCCCGTGAAATCGAACAAAGCCGTCTCCCCCTCCCTGCCAAAGACTACCTCCCGGAAACGACACTTGAACGTCTCATCTGCTACGCCGACAAGTTTTACAGCAAGTCATCCATCCTCTCTTCAGGCCCCAAACCCATCGACAAAGTGAAGAAACAGATGGCTCGCTTCGGCGAAGAATCACTGTCACGATTCATCGCTTTAGATGCTGAATTTGGCCCGGCAGACACTTGATTTCCGTAATGACAGGTCATATTTTAATCTATATTTCACAAAACATGCCATAACCACAAACATCTTATTACCAACGGAATAAAAATAAAAACGGTTATATTTAATCTATATTTCGTTTATATTTTATTGCATACCGCACACACCGTGCGTAACTTTGCAATGTCAGAAACAAAGACACTGACTCTCGTTTTATTAACGACAGATGTTTTTAGGTTAATGCAAGAAATAAGAATTGGTAAGAAAGATGTGTTTTTAAACTCTTAGCCGACCATCTCGGCAAAAGCAGGAGCGACGTTGCGAAACGCCGCTCCTGCTTTTTTATGCCCAATGAAACACCCAGCTCGTCAAAATCAGACAGGATATGGGGGGGGGAGGGGATAAAAAGTGAAAGTGCACATCTTCACAGATGCGCACCTCCCTCATAACCAAAATTCAAGTATATATCGTTGTAATATCAGCGTCAGAAAGTATCATCAGCAGGGATAATACGTAAAAGCCCACAAACCGCTCAATATTAATTCCAAGGATGGAAAAACAGTTCAGCGGACTGTAAGGAGTCAAGATCCGTAATTTTATAGATTAAAGTAAATCATTTGTGCCATCACGTAAGTTTTCCCCTTAAGGCTACTGCAAAAGTAATATTCATTTTCATATTATCAAAATAAGTTCACATAAATTTGAGCAAAAAATCTTTTTTTCGCCGCATTTAAACTAAACATATTTAAACTTGTCAGCAAGATTCCATTTCGGATTGCGATTTATAAATACATGGGCGAACATGTGGCACATGTGACACTGCCCCCAAATGTCATTTTACGCTAATGGGCTGCATTGGCCTATTATTTCCTCGGTAGCCATCCGGTCAGCTTCAAGCTGGGCAATGAGAGCCTCAAGAGAATCAAACCGCCGCTCGTCACGGATTCGCTGCACAAACTCCAGGGAGATGACCGAGCCATAAAGGTCACCGTCAAACCCTATAAGATGCGCTTCGATAGTAACCAGAGGGTCTGCGGAGGTATCAACAGTGGGTCTGCGGCCTATATTGACCATAGCCGGGACGCAGGGATGCTGCGTTGCGTCCACATCACAGCCGGAGCCGTCAACGCCCACAAAGGCGCGACAGGCATACACCCCCTCGGCCGGGACGGCGCACGATGAATCAACCTGCAGATTGGCCGTGGGGAAGCCGATGGTGCGTCCCAGACGCTTTCCGCCGACGACCTCGCCCGACAAAGTGACAGGATGCCCGAGCAGACGAGCTGCCGAGTCCACATCGCCCGACGCTATGAGATGGCGTATGGCCGTGGAACTGACATCGCCTCCAAACCCGAGGTGGTCATAGCGCGGAGCCGGCAGAATCTCGACGTCAGACTCCGCCGCGGCTCTTACATAGTCGTCAAAATCCTTGAGGCGGTCGCTGCCGAAACTGTTGTTGAAGCCGAGCACTATGGCATCCACTCCATATCTGTCATGGAGCATGGCGATAAAGTCACGGGCCGTCAGCTGGCGCAACGTCTCGTCAAACGTCAGGAGAATAACATCGTCCACCCCGGCCTCGCGAAGGCGTGCCGTGCGCTGCTCCACAGAGCACAGCGACTTGGGCACCCTCTCCGGGCGCACCACCGCCAATGGATGCGATGAGAAAGTTACCACCGCAGGGGCCAGCCCCCTCGCTTTTCCCTGGGCCACGAGATAGCCCACCACAGCCTGATGGCCGCGGTGCACACCGTCAAAGGTGCCTACGGCAGCGATGTGGCGCGGTAACTTAGGCAGGGACTGGGATGGCATCGTGGGTGGGAGGGGGATAAGGTCTTATATATCTTATAAATCTTATAAGGTCTTATTGTAATGTGGCTCCGGGTATCAATGTTATGAACTCGGTGCCGGGTAGCACCTGCGCGGCGTGGAAGCCGAGAGCACGAGCCGCTTCGCAATTGGCTTCTGAATCATCCATAAACAGCGTTTCGGCCGGATTGATGCCCAGTTTTTTCTCTGCAAACAGGAATATCCCGGCATCAGGCTTGCAGACTTTGGCCTCAAAACTCGTCACAGTGCCGTCAAAATAGTAGGCCATGTCGTGGCCGTCCTTGCGAAATTCATGCTGGATGACCGAATCCCACATGATGGCATTGGTGTTGCTGAGCATATAGATATGGTAGTGCCGATGTAGACGCTCGATTTCGCGCAGCCGCTCCACCGGGATGCCTATAAGAAACGCATTGAACGCATCGTCAATCCGGTCATCGGTCACAGGATGGTCAATCAGCGTGCGCACCTCGTCACGAAACTGCTGCGGAGTAATCAGACCGGCCTCGATATTGTGGAAAAAGCCGCTCTGCTCGTAATCGCCGAGATACTTGCCGGGGTCGTGCACCCCAAGCTGCTCGAAAGCCTTGATGCAGTTGTCACGTTTTATATCAAGTATGACCCCTCCGAGGTCAAAAAGCAGATTGCGTATCATAGATATATTAAGGAGTGTTTATGTCAGCAAAGGTACGAATATTCTTCGTATCTTTGCCTATTAACTTAATCACCCACCCATATCATGAACAACCACACCCAACGAATCGATGACCTCCGCCAGGCCATGAAGTCACAGAATATCGACGCGATGATAATACCGCGCACCGACGCCCATCTCAGCGAATACATCTCAGACCACTGGCATGTGGTCAGGTATCTGAGCGGATTCACAGGCTCAGCCGCCACGATGGTGGTCACCGCCGACAAGGCCCTGCTATGGACCGACTCGCGATATTTCCTGCAAGCCGGGCAGCAGCTCGACGGCACAGGCATCGGACTGATGAAAGAAGGTCTGCCCGAGACCCCCGACATAACGACCTGGCTGTGCAGCCATCTGGCCAGCGGAGCCACAGTGGGAGTAGACGGCATGACAGTCTCCATCGACAGCTGCGCCGCCCTCGCAAAAGCTCTCGCCGACCGTGGCATCAACCTCAAGGTGGATTTCAGCCCCATAGACAGCATCTGGACCGACCGCCCCGCCCTGCCCTCCGACAAGATATTCATCCATGACATCAAGTATGCCGGCGAAGAAGCGAAATCCAAGATAGCCCGTGTGCTTGCCGAAGCCGCCGCCAGCGGCGCCACATCAGCATTCCTGTCGGCACTTGACGAGATAGCATGGGTACTCAACATCCGCTCCAACGATGTGCCTGACAACCCTGTGGCGACATCGTTCCTGTATCTTTCGCCCAAGGGGTCGACACTGTTTACCGACCCGGTGAAGATGACACCCGAAGTCGAGGCATACCTTCAGTCCGCTGATGTGAAAGTGATGCCCTACACCGCAGTCAAGGAGTATCTCGGCAATCTCGCCCGGGAGGAGAAGGTGCTGATGTCGGCCACACAAAACGCCGTGGAGCTTGCCCACATCGGAGGCGAGCGCATCATCAAAGGTAAATCCCCGGTGGCTCTGCTTAAAGCCGTCAAAAACGACGTGCAGCTTGCCGGCACACGCGAGGCCATGAAGCGTGACGGAGTGGCCCTCGTCTACAGCTTCATGGAGATAGAGAAGCGACTCGCCGAGGGCTCACGGCTCACAGAGATGGACGTGGCCGAGATACTGACACGCCGCCGCTCCGAGCAGCCCCTCTACTTCGAGGACAGCTTCGCCACCATAGCCGGTTTCGGCCCACACGGTGCCATAGTGCACTACACCGCCGACGAGCACAGCAATGCCGAAATCAAGGGCGACAACCTGCTGCTCATCGACTCCGGAGCCAACTATATAGACGGCACCACCGACATCACGCGCACCATAGCCATCGGCACCCCCTCCGCAGAGATGAAGCACGACTTCACTTTGGTGATGAAAGGCCATATAGCCATCTCTACCGCCGTATTCCCTGCCGGCACACGCGGACACCAGCTTGACGCCATGGCCCGCATGCCGCTCTGGAAAGAGGGCAAAAGCTATCTCCACGGCACAGGACACGGTGTAGGACATTTCCTCAACGTCCACGAGGGACCCCAGAGCATACGCCTCAACGACACCATGGCTCCGATGCTTCCCGGCATGATCACCAGCAACGAGCCGGGCATATATCTGAGCGACCGCTACGGCATACGCTGCGAAAACCTCGTGCTGACAGTGCCGCGCATGACCACCGAGTTCGGCGACTTCTACGGCTTCGAGGAGCTGACACTCTTCCCCTTTGACCTGCGCCTCTTTGACACCTCCATCATGTCAGACGCCGAAATCGCATGGGTCAACGACTACCACGCCACCGTGCGCCGGCTTCTCACCCCGATGCTCGACGCTGCCGGCGCGGCATGGGTAGAAGAGAAGACCCGTCCCCTCACAAAGTAAACCCACACATACGGTCACCCCTCCAATCCGTTATCACATGAAAATCAAACTTTTATCATTAATATTATTGACAACGACACTGATGTCTACAGCTACAAATCCGCTTTTCAGCGAGTTCACAGATACCCCCTACGGCACCATACCGTTCTCTCGCATCACCCCCAAGGACATGGAGGAAGCCATGGAGCGCGGCATCAAGCTCGGCCTTGACGAAGTCAACGCCATCGCCGACAACAAGGAAGCACCCACCTTCCAGAACACCATCGTGGCACTCGAACACTCGGGCGAAGACCTCAACCGCGTGCTCAACGTGTTCTACCCCCTCCTGGAAGCCGCCAACTCCGACGAGATGAACGACATAGCCATGCGCATGACACCGCGTCTGAGCGAATACAGCACATCCATAACCCTCAACGAGAAGCTGTGGGAGCGCGTGCGCGCCGTCTATGACAACCGCGCCGCGCTCAACCTCAACACCGAGGACTCCATGCTGCTCAAAAACGCCTACGAATCGTTTTCGCGCAACGGCGCACTGCTGCAGGGCGAAGACCGCGAGAAATACAAGAAACTCGACGCCGAGCTTAGCGAACTGACCACCAAATTCGGCCAGAACGTACTCAAGGAGCTTAACACCTATGAAATATGGCTCACAGCCGACGACCTCGCCGGACTGCCCGAGTCATCGGTAGAGGCTGCCGCGTTCGCCGCCAAAGAGAAGGGGCGCGACGGCGAGTATCTGTTCACCCTCGCCCAGCCCACCTACATGGCGTTTATGAAATATTCATCGCGCCGCGACCTGCGCGAGAAGATGTGGCGGCTCTACAACGGCCGCAACCAGAGCGGCCAGTATGACAACACCACCATCATGCGCCGCATAGCCGAGGTACGCCGCCAAATAGCCGTGTTGCTCGGCCACAAAAACTACGCCGAATACTCCCTCGAGCACACCATGGCCAAGACCCCCGAAGCTGTATACGACCTGCTTAACAAGCTCGTGGAGGCATACCGCCCTGCACAGCAGAAGGAGTTTGCCGAACTTACCGACTATGCGACCCAGCTTGAGGGCAAACCTATGGAAATAATGCCCTGGGACTACAGCTACTATGCCAACAAGCTCAAGGAAGCCAAATATGACTTTGACGAAGAGGCTCTGCGACCCTACTTTGAGCTTTCATCCGTAATCGACGGAGTGTTTGGACTTGCCGGAAAGCTCTACGGACTCAAATTCAAGGAGAATCCTGACATAGAGGTATATCACCCCGATGTCAAGGCTTATGAAGTCACCGACGGCGACGGCAAATTCATGGGCATCTTCTATGCCGATTTCTTCCCTCGCGAAAGCAAGCGTCCCGGCGCATGGATGACCGAATTCCGCTCCGAGCAGGTCAAGGACGACGGCACCGAGGTGCGTCCTCTCATCACCATCGTCACCAACTTCACCAAGCCCACCGGCAGCAAGCCGTCGCTGCTGACCCCCTATGAAGTGGAGACATTTCTCCACGAGTTCGGCCACTCGCTCCACGGCCTGCTCGCCGCCACCAAGTATCCCTCCATGTCAGGCACCTCGGTCTACCGCGACTTCGTAGAACTGCCGTCACAGTTTAACGAGAACTTCCTGACACAGAAAGAGTTTCTTGACGGCTTCGCACGCCACTACATCACCAAGCAGCCCATCCCCTCCGACACCATAGCCAAGATGGTGGCCTCGCAGCAGTTCGGAGCCGCCTACGCCTGTCTGCGCCAACTAAACTTCGGCCTTATAGATATGGCATGGCACACAGCCCTGGCACCTGTGGAAGATTTCACCGCACTGGAACTTAAAGCCGGTGCGCCCGTCCAGATGTTCCCGGCCATCGAAAACTCACTGGTATCGCCCCAGTTCAGCCACATATTCGCCGGAGGTTATGCAGCAGGTTACTACAGCTACAAGTGGAGCGAAGTACTTGACGCCGACGCATTTGCCAAATTTGAGGAGGACGGCATATTCAATCCCGAGACCGCCGCATCCTTCCGCCACAACATACTTGAGCGCGGAGGCACCGAAGACCCGGCCGAGCTCTACCGACGTTTCCGCGGACAGGAGCCGACTATAGATGCCCTGCTGCGCCGTGACGGCATACTCCCGGCCAAATAAGCAGAGGAGACATCCGAGAAATCGCATATATATGATAAGTCGTATAGATCTTATGAATCCGATAAGATTTACACGACTTGTTATTTTATAAGATTTATAAGACTTATAAGACTTATACGACTTATCCAAAAACTCCGCCCGCCCACTCTCGGAGAGCAAAATGTAACTTTTTTCAAAGAAAAACAAGCAAAAGTATTGCAGATTGCCGTAAAATGTTTTAACTTTGCGCCGAAACATTACGGATGGCATAAGATTTTCCAAGGAAAACCTGCTCGCACAAGTAAAAAAGATAGTTTAAATACCTCTTTATATAATTTCCAATAGTATATGAAAGCAACGGAAGTAATGGACGACCTCCGTCGTCGTTTTCCCAACGAACCCGAGTACCTCCAGGCAGTGGAGGAAGTAATCTCCACCATCGAGGATGTCTACAACGAGCATCCCGAATTTGACGCCTACAACCTCATCGAGCGTCTCTGCATCCCCGACCGCATCTTCTCATTCCGCGTAAGCTGGATTGACGACAACGGCAAGGTACAGAACAACATGGGCTACCGTATCCAGCACAACAATGCCATCGGTCCGTACAAGGGCGGTATCCGCTTCCACTCGAGCGTCAACCAGTCAATCCTGAAGTTCCTCGCATTCGAACAGACTTTCAAAAACTCACTCACCACACTCGCCATGGGCGGTGCCAAGGGTGGTTCAGACTTCTCACCCCGTGGCAAGAGCGACAAGGAAGTTATGCGTTTCTGCCAGGCATTTATCGCCGAGCTGTGGCGTCACATCGGCCCTGACACCGACGTTCCTGCAGGTGACATAGGCGTAGGCGGCCGCGAAGTAGGCTACATGTACGGCATGTACAAGAAGATGGCCCGTGAATTTACAGGTACATTCACCGGCAAGGGTCTCGAGTTCGGCGGTTCACTCATCCGTCCCGAGGCTACAGGCTACGGCAACGTCTACTTCCTGCTCAACATGCTCGCCACCAAGGGCATCGACATCAAGGACAAGGTGGTAGCAATCTCAGGCTCGGGCAACGTGGCCCAGTACACAGCCGAGAAGCTCCTCCAGCTCGGAGCCAAGGTAGTGTCAATGAGCGACTCAGACGGCACAATCTACGTGCCCGAAGGCATCAGCCAGGAGCAGCTCAACTACATCTTCAAGCTCAAGAACGAATACCGCGGACGTATCCGTGAATTTGCCGAGGAATACGGCTGCCAGTACTTCGAAGGCGAACGCCCCTGGAAGCACTGCAAGTGTGACATCGCCATGCCTTCTGCTACACAGAACGAAATCGACGGCGACGATGCTCGCGCCCTCCTCGCCAACGGTGTCATCGCAGTCAGCGAAGGTGCCAACATGCCCTCGACCCCCGAGGCCATTAAGGAGTTCCTCAACGCACGCATCCTCTACGCTCCCGGCAAGGCTGCCAACGCCGGCGGTGTGTCAGTATCAGGCCTCGAGATGGCTCAGAACTCTCAGAAGCTCTCTTGGAGCGCAGCTGAGGTGGACGAGAAGCTCAAAGGCATCATGAAAGAAATCCACCACCAGTGCGAGCTGTTCGGCAAGGAAGCCGACGGCTACATCAACTACGTCAAGGGTGCCAACGTGGCCGGCTTCATGAAAGTAGCCCGTGCAATGATGGCTCAGGGCGTGCTCTAAAAAGCAATCAGAGCAATTTCCAAATATATATATCCCATCCAACAATTCCCCGGAGGGGTGCCACGCGCGAAGCGTCGCACCTCTCTATCTTTTTTTACGGCAGTCTTAAAGAGCCATCTGCCATAGGGTCTACAAAATCTATGGGCAGCTCCTCCGATACCGGGAAGCCGCCCATGGTGCAACAAAAACAACTATAAACAACAGCTATGACAGCTTAGAGAGTCACAGAGGGGATGAAAGCAGCCACATCGGTGTCACCGAAGAATGACGCAATCGTGAGCCATACAAGCAGTAAGGCTATCAGCACCAGCACCCCTATAAGGAGCCAGGCATTTATTTTCTTACGTTTTTTATGATCCATAATGTGTGAATTTTAACTATACAACAAAGCCGGGGACGCTAAGGTTTAAAAGCATCTAAAATTTCGGAAAGGCATTAAATTTTCGCGACATGTCGTAAAACCGTGTTTGCGAGATTTCGTATATTTGCATGTTAAAGCGTTGACAACGCCATCGGCTGTTTTTATGCAGCCCCGTCAGCGCAGCGCAGCCGCATGCCGAGGCAGGTCAGCGCAGGTCAGCGCAGGTCAACAACGACATATTTTAATTCAAAATAATAAGAGCAATGAGCCTTTTTGAAAAATTAATTGAGACAGCAAAGGGTGAGCGTCAGCGCATAGTGCTCCCCGAAGGTACCGAACCACGAACCCTCACGGCCGCCGACCGCATAATAGCCGAAGGCATAGCCGACATAGTGCTCATAGGCGATCCGGCCGACATCACCCATATGGCACAGTCGCTCAAGCTCGACAACATATCACGCGCCCGCATCGTCAACCCCGGCGACAAGACGGTCATAGACATATATGCCCCCCTCTTCTACGAGCTTCGCAAATCCAAGTGCATCAACATGGAGCAGGCGCGCATGACCACAGCCAATCCCCTCTATCTCGGATGCCTTCTGGTCAAGGCCGGTGAGGCCGACGGCATGGTAGCCGGCGCGATGAACACCACAGGCAATGTGCTGCGTGCAGCCTTCCAGGTAATCAAGCCTCGCAAGGGCATCGAAGTAGTGTCGGGTGCATTCGTGATGCTCGTGCCCGAAGGCCTCCCCTACGGCACTGACGGAGTGCTGGTGTTTGCCGACTGCGCCGTGGTGCCCGACCCCACAGCCAGAGAGCTTGCACAGATAGCCGTATCGGCAGCCCAGACCGCACGCGACATCGCTTGCATAGAGCCGCGAGTAGCCATGCTCAGCTTCTCGACCAAGGGAAGTGCCAAGCATGAGCGCGTAGACAAGGTAATCGAGGCCACACGCATAGCACGTGAGATGTGCCCCTCGCTGATAGTCGACGGCGAATTGCAGAGCGACGCAGCCATAGTGCCCGGCGTGGCCCACTCCAAGGCTCCCGACAGCCCCCTGTCAGGCACAGCCAATGTACTGGTGTTCCCCTCGCTTGAGACCGGCAACATCGCCTACAAGCTCGTGCAGCGTCTCGGTGGCGTAGAAGCCGTAGGCCCGATACTCCAGGGTCTCGCAGCACCGGTCAACGACCTGTCACGCGGATGCTTCCCCGAAGACATCTTCAAGACCATCGTCATCACCGTCAACCAGGCCATAGGCATCAAGCACGGCCAAGGCGGAGGCGTATGCCCGGCGCCTATGCCCAAAAAGGACTGATAGCTACGCATACCTGCAACTAAAATCAATATAAACATACCTCATAGCAACTACAACAGATATGAAGATTCTCGTGCTCAACTGCGGCAGCAGTTCTGTCAAATACAAGCTCATCGACACCGCCGACAACCGTGTAATGGCCGAGGGCGGCGTGGAGCGCATAGGCCTCGATGACGGCATGCTGAAATTCAAGCTCTCCGACGGCTCCAAAAAGACCGAGATGCTCGGCACCGTGGACCACAAAGGCGCCATCCAGGCCATTCTCAACAACCTCATCAGCCCCGAATACGGCTGTATCAACTCGTTTGACGAAATAGACGCCGTAGGCCACCGCGTGGTCCATGGCGGAGAGAAATTCAATGCCAGCGTGCTCATCAACGACGAAGTCAAGCAGATGATACGCGAGTGCTATGACATAGCACCCCTCCACAATCCGGCCAACATGACCGGCATAGACGCCATCACGGCTCTCATGCCGAGCGTGCCCCAGGTAGCAGTGTTCGACACAGCCTTCCACCAGACCATGCCGGCCAAAAACTACATGTATGCCCTCCCCTATAAGTATTACAAGGAGGACGGAGTGCGCCGCTACGGCTTCCACGGTACCAGCCACCGCTATGTGTCGCAGCGTGTATGCGACATGCTCGGCGTAGACATAGCCAAGCAGCGCATCATCACATGCCACATCGGCAACGGCGGCTCCATCACAGCGGTGCTCCACGGCAAGAGCTATGACACCTCCATGGGTCTGACTCCTACCGAAGGCCTGATGATGGGCACACGAGTAGGCGATGTGGATCCCGGAGCGCTTACATTCCTTATGACCAAGCACCATCTCAGCCCAGAGGAGATGCAGAAAATCATCAACAAGGACAGCGGAGTGGCCGGAGTGTCGGGCATATCGAGCGACATGCGCGAAATCGAAGCCGCCGACCGCGCCGGAGACCCAATGGCAGTGCTCGCCCTCGACATGTATGAGCAGCGCATACTCAAATACATCGGAGCCTATGCTGCCGAGATGGGCGGAGTCGACATAATCGTGTTTACCGGCGGCGTGGGCGAAAACCAGACGGGCGTGCGCCTCAACGTATGCGAACCACTCGGTTTCATGGGCGTGAAAATCGACCCCGAACTCAATGCAGCCACACGCGGCACCGAGACCGTCATCTCAACACCTGACTCACAGGTCAAAGTAGTGGTAGTCCCCACCGACGAGGAGATGATGATAGCTCGCGACACCGAAAGCATAGTCAACCGCAAGTAACGTCAACATCCCAATGCTATTAACTTAAGGAATGCACACATCGTAGTAGGGACATGCCATGGCATGTCTGCTGACGCAACACTCTCATTAGCATGACTTTAGGCGACATGCCATGGCATGTCCCTACTACATATGAACGCCATTCAAGCATTTACGCTTGCTTAAGTTAATAGCATTGGCCAACATCCTTACACGACATAAGGATGTCGACCCTGACAATGAACAATCATCATTAAAAATTAAAGACATATATGACAAAAATCCGTGCAGCCGTAGTAGGTTACGGCAACATTGGACGCTTCGTGGTAGAATCCCTCCAGGAAGCCCCCGATTTTGAAATCGCAGGCATCGTGCGCCGTGACCCGTCAAAGCGTCCCGCCGAACTCGGCGACCTGCCGGTCGTGGCCGACATCCGCGAACTCGGCAAGGTGGATGTAGCCATCCTCGCCACTCCTACACGCGAAGTCGAGAAACATGCTGTAGACATCCTCGCCCAGGGCATCAATACAGTAGACAGCTTCGACATCCACACCGACATAGTCAAACTGCGCGAGACCCTCGACCGCGCCGCCAAAGCCCACGGTTCTGTGGCCATCATAGCCGCCGGATGGGATCCGGGCAGCGACTCGATAGTCCGCACTCTCATGCAGGCAGCCGCCCCCAACGGACTCACCTACACAAATTTCGGACCGGGCATGTCCATGGGACACACCGTCTGCGTCAAGTCTAAGCCCGGTGTCAAGGATGCGCTCTCCATGACCATCCCCCTCGGCACAGGCATACATCGCCGCATGGTCTATGTGGAGCTTGAGGAAGGAGCCCAACTTGCCGATGTAGCCAAGGCCGTAAAGGAAGACCCTTACTTCGCCAACGACGAGACCCACGTGATGGCAGTGCCCTCCGTCGATGCCGTCAAGGACATGGGTCATGGAGTGCATATGACCCGCAAAGGCGTATCAGGACGCACACAAAACCAGCGGTTTGAGTTCAACATGTCAATCAACAACCCGGCCCTCACCGCCCAGATACTCGTAGGCGTGGCCCGCGCTTCCATGAAGCAGCGTCCCGGAGCCTACACTATGATTGAAGTTCCTGTCATAGATCTGCTGCCCGGTGACCGCGAAGAACTGATAGCGCACCTGGTGTAAATCATACATCCACCCATAAAACGTAGGGGGGACAGACGGTTTTTTCACGTCTGTCCCCCTTTTGTACACCCGTGACAGGGCATTTATTGCGACGGTTATCAATAACTTTGGGACATCACATAGCACATTGATTACATAACCATTATTCAACCCCTCCAAAATCATTGTCCCCATCTTGTCCCATACATATCCTGCTGTGCACCGACTCACGGTATGCCCCTCACTGTGGGGTGACAGCTACCTCCGCACTTGAGAATGCAGGGGGACTGCCTGTAGAAATACACATATTCACCGACTCGCTGACTGCGGAAGATACCCTCCGCTTCAAGTCATTGGAGCGGAAGTATGATTGCCACATAAATATAAAGGTGATTTCGGGGCAATGCGTTGACAGGCTACCAAAGAATATAAAGCGATGGCCTCCGTCCTCGTTCATGCGGCTTCTTGCTGCCGAACTCCTCCCTGCTGACATACACCGGGTAATATATCTCAACTGCGACACAGCCGTTGACACTCCCCTCCAACCGCTATGGCAGACGCAACTCGGCAGAAACATGTGTGCAGTGGTGCCCGACGGACCCGACGACATCCCCAACAAGCTCTACAAAGCCACACTTGACATCAGTTCAACATATTTCAATTCAGGAGTCATGGTGCTGGACCTTGACTTGTTGCGCGAAAACGGCATATTCACCCAAGCTCTGAATATGCTGAAAACCTCAGGCGATGCCTTCAAATGCCCAGACCAAGACGTGCTCAATCTGCTTATAGACGGCAAAGCTCTCTACCTGCCCATACACTATAATATCCAGTCATCACATCTGCTGCAAAACAGGCCTCCCCTCCCGATATCAGACGAGCATACCGTCAGAAACATTCTGAGGCGAAGAAGCCCCTTGATCATCCACTACACGAGCGAATTTAAGCCATGGGCATGCAATATCAACCACTGGCATCCATTACGCTCCGTATGGCACCGCTACCGCCGTAAATCGCCATGGCATGACAGGTCTCCGCTGTCATGGCGCACCAGATTTGCCATATGGCGGCTGTCGGCAGCATACCGGCTACTGCAACCGGGCCGTTTGCGTGCATATGGAAGTGATTTTTTTGCTAAGAAATGCTTTTAAACATATACTCTTCTTGCTATTTGACATGTATAATATGCTAACTTTACACCTCAAACCACACAATGCTCCGCCTCATAGTCGAGAATCACATCTTTTCCAGCCATCATGCAGTCAGCCGATGGCAGCTCACAACTCCACATTAGAACTAACACATTGAGCACCAGTTGTTTACCCCCACCCCATATCAGTTCAATCCATATTCTATGCTCCACTGATACGAATTACGCCGCATATTGCGGCGTGATGCTGACATCGGTGCTGGAGAGCAATCCCCGTAACAGATTTGTAATCCATATACTGACCGACGGACTCAGCGATGCAGACACGCTCCGCTTCCACCAGTTGTCGGCCAGATACGGATGTATCATTGACATCCATACCCTAACGCCCCAACATCTGTCGGGACTGCCGGAAAGGATAGGCAAATGGCCACGCTCGATATGCTTCCGCTTATTTGCCCCCGACCTACTTTCGGAGGAAATCAGCCGCTTAATCTACCTTGACTGCGATGTCATCGTCAACACAGACCTCCGTCCGCTGTGGGAAACCGATATGGACGGATATACCTGCGCTGCCGTAAACGATGCAGACCGTTGCACAGACAGCGCACTCACAGGGATACTGTCTCCGCTCAAGAGTCTGCCTCACAGCCACCGTTATTTCAACTCCGGTGTTATGGTCATGGATCTTCAGGAGATGCGACGCAGCCGTATCCAACGTTCTATGCTCCGGCTAATATTGGACTATGGCGCCATGCTCCCCTATCCTGATCAGGACTCCCTTAACATTGTGCTCTCGGGCAGATGGAAACGTCTGCCATGCTACTGGAATCTGATGCCCGGTGCCTTAGTCCGCAGCATATACCCCACTCTGGACGAGGACGAACAGCGGACCGTCAAAGAGCTAACCTCAGGCTCGCCACGCGGCATAATACACTATTACGGGCCGTATCATCCCTGGGACGAGACGACACTTATATTCCATCCGATGGAATATCTATGGGAATCGTGCCGGCGCATATCTCCGTGGCGTAATGCCATATGCCGACGACACTCCACCTCTGTCCTCACACGCTTACACCGCCAGAGGCTGCGTCTATGCTGGAGACACAGAATCCCCACGGTCTACGATCTTACGTGGATAGACATACCTAAACGCTCTTGATTTCTTCCCGCTCTCTGCCTACAACCATGAAAACCGACACTCCGGCATCACACATACATATACTCTGCTGCACTGACAGCAATTATCTCCCTTACACAGGGGTAATGCTTACCTCACTGCTCTCCAATAACCGCCGCCACGACATAGACATATATGTGGCGACCACCGACAACAACAACGAAAACCACCGACGTCTGAACATATTGGCCGACATATTTTCATGCAGGATACATATCATACATATAAATCAAGCCGAAATTGACGCATTGCCCGATGCTAAGGACAGCTGGCCCAAAGAAGCATATCTGCGTCTGACCTGTCTTGACCGACTGCCCACAAACGTCACCAAAGTGCTCTATCTCGATGGCGACATCATAGTCAACACCGACATCGGTCCCCTGTGGGAGACTCCCATGAAGGGCAAAGCTGTTGCCGCCGCACCCGACATCAACAACTACATCACAGACTATCGACACCGCCTGAACATCAGCTCTCAATATTTCAATTCGGGTGTGATGCTGATGGATATAGTGCAGTGCCGACGTATCGCCATGAGTCGCCGCTGCATCCACCTGATATCCACCCTCACGCTTGAGTATCCGGATCAGGACGCCCTTAACATCGTGCTGGAGGGGCAAGTAGCCTATGTATCCCAAAAATGGAACCTCGTAGACGGTTATCTGCTGACACGCAATCAGGGGCGTCTGCCATCAAAAATCAAGAAATTGATACATGCCGCTGCAACCACCCGAAGGAGTGCCATCATTCACTACACGGGGATTTACAAACCTTGGCGCGTCGGAACATACATGTTTCACCCCATGTATGCCATATGGCACAAATTTTACCGCCGGTCACCGTGGCACAATCTCGACATACTCCGGCATATACCGGCCAATATTTTAAAACGCATCACAATAACACGGCTGAAAACACTCCACATATTCGGTCTACGCAGCTCCTACAACGACACCTGGACACTCATCTCACGCAAATCATGAAAAGCCACAGCCCCAGCACCCAGGAAACAGATACGAGACTGCCACTTGTAAGCATAGTCATAATCACCTACAACTCCGCACGTTTCGTCAAGGACACTCTTGAAAGTGTCGGCAACCAGACTTATCTCGGCCCTATGGAACTCATAGTCAGCGATGACTGCAGCAGTGATGACACCTTAGAAGTATGCCGCAGCTGGATAGCGGTACACGCCGACAGATTTACAAGGGCATCCGTAATCCGCACTCCACGAAATACGGGCATATGCGGCAACTATAATTTCGCACTCAGACATATCAACGGCGAGTGGATAAAATATATTGCCGGCGATGACATGCTGATGCCGCGGAGCATAGAACGCTTCGTGGCGATAGCATCAGTATCCCCCGACCGCTTCTATATATCCGGGATAGACAGATTTCAGGGCGCACAAGGTCCATGGTATCCCATGGGCACTTACTTAGACTGTCGGAGCGCGGACCAGCAGACCTACAACCTGGCTATGCACGCCGGAGGCGGCATAGTTTCGGGACCTGCATTTTTCATCCATGCCGGGCTCCTAAAAGAACTTGGAGGGATGGATATGCAATACCCTATGCTTGAAGACTTCCCTTTTGCTTTCAGATGTGCCTTTACAGGCCATCACATCACCATCATCAGAGAGTCACTGGTAAGATACCGCGTATATGGAGAAAGCGTGTCAAATTCCGGCGACAAGTTCAATACCATGTATCACAGAGCCATATATCAGGCACGCAAGGATATAGCCTTACGCCAACGGCGGTATCTATGGTGGTGGCACAACTCGGTAATGAAACTGCTGTCACGCCCGGATGAATGCCGCGGATTCATGCGCTCCATAACCGAGTGCTTGCTCAAATGCACTGACGTCTATGCTTGGGCTGTCAAAGTGCAGAGCCTTGTCAGTTCCAGCCTCCCCCGAGAGCTTTGTAGAGCTGTATCATGGCGAGGTATTCGTCACGTATGGCATCGCTAAGCCCGATTTCCGCGTCAAACAACCTGCGCTGGGCATCCAGGACATCGAGGTAGCTGAGCGTGCCGGCATGGTACTGCATGACGGCGAGTCTCAGATACTGCCCGGCCGCCTCCATAAACTGCTTTTTCGAATCAGCCGAGGCATGTGACTGCTGATAGTTGATAGAGGCATCCCTGACCTCGCCGAATGCACGGAGCAAGTCCTGTTCATACTGTATGCGTGATTGCTCATAACGCGCCACCGCAGCCTTGTGCATGCGCTTCTTGCGTCCGAAATCCAGCACCGACCCTCCTACGGCACCGATAGGATAATAATATGCTGATTTGAAGAGGTCAGGGAAACGCGAGTTCCAGAAACCGGCCGTAAAATCAAGCCTTATAGAGGGGAAACGGTCAGCATATGCCACACCTACCGCCTGTGCTGACGCCTGTAACCTCTGCTCAGACGCCCTGAGGTCAGGACGCCGCTGAAGGAGTTCGGAAGGCACTCCGAGAGGAAGACTCGGAGGCAGCACATCGCCCAGGTCAATCTTGTGGCGGATATAGTCAGACGACGGGTACTCGCCGGTCAATACCGACAGTGCCGTGCGCAATATCTCGGCCTGACGGCTCAGCTCGGGTATCAGCGACTGCGTGGAAAGATATTCCGTACGGGTCTGCAAATACACCAGTTCGCTTGTCAGACCGGCCTCAAAACGCAGACGCGCCTTATTCATGGATTCCTCGCGAGTAATCAGTGTCCGCCGTGTGATGTCTATCGTGGCTTCCTGAGCCAGGAGGCGGTAATAGGCCGAAGCAACCTCCGCAATCACTGTCATGCGCATAGCGTGCTGGTCATCCAGAGTAGCCTGAAAATCAGCCGCAGCCTGACGTCGGGCATAGTTGAGCTTGCCCATCAGGTTGTACTCCCACCCTATATGCACTTTGATGCCAAGCTGCGGGTCAGGCGAATAGTTGCCGTCAGGCAAAGATCCGTCATGGTACCACTTGGTCTCGCGTTCGCCTCTAACAGTGGCATCCACCGTAGGATAATAATCAGCTTTCGCGATACCGTATAGCTCCCTGACCTCCTCCACACGTGCGGCAGCTTTGAGTATGTCATGGTTATGAGCGAGGGCCTTGTCAATAAGACCGCAGAGAGTCTGGTCGTCAAATACACGTCTCCAGTCATTTTCAGCATAGCTTACTGAGGCCGGAGCCTCTCCGACGTCATATGACTCGGGCATAGAGGTGTCAGGCTGCTCCAAGTTCCTGAGCGGATGGCAGCCACACAATGCCAAGGCTGCAACAGCCAGGGCTATGACATATGAATACCGCTTTCCCATCAGTGCTTGAGTGTCTTGTACTTGCTACCCTTTTCTACCGCATCCACAGAGCTGACAGCGATGTAATCTCCGGCTTGCAATCCCGAGGTCACAAGCACCGAATCCCCGATGGCAGTGCCTATTTTCACCTCCCGGCGGCTGAGTTTTCCGTCGGAATCCGATACATAGACATAAGTTTTGGCCGCATCCTCCACGAGAGCCGCATTGGGCACTGCAAGACGCGAGTGTGTGTGACCACAAGTTACTTCCACATCAGTGTGAGTGCCCGGCATCAGCACATGCGGCATATTCGGGACGATGGCACGGATACATATAGTGCCATTCTCGGCATCGGCCCGGTGGGCGGCGAAATCCACGCACCCATGCTGCGGATGCACACACCCGTCAGTGTTGGTTACCGTGACGAAATAATCGGTCTCATGCTCGGGGTTGGTGCAATGGGCATCAAAGCATACGCCGGTCATGCGGCTGCGCTGGTATTCCTTGGCCGAAAGGCTGAATTCCACATTGACGGTGTCCACATTGATGATAGATGACAACTCTCCGCTACCCGGGCTTACGTAACTGCCGACATCGACATTGCTCCGGGCGATAAAACCCGAAATCGGTGCGCGTACGATGGTGTTGCTGAGATTCAGACGCGCCAGCTCAAGCTCGGCCTGGGCAGCCTGGACTTCAGCTGTGGCATTTTCGTAAAGGTTCTCAGCGTTGTCAAGGTCAAGCTGAGAGGCAGCATTAGCCTCAAACAGCGGACGAATACGCGCCAGGTCGCGCTCAGCCTTGCGCTGGTTGGCCTTAGCCTTTGACAGGCTTGCAGCTGCTTTGTTGACCAGAGCCTGATAAACCGTAGGGTCTATCTGAAACAAAGGTTGTCCGCGCTTCACCTCCGCTCCTTCGACAAAAAACATCTTCTGGAGGACACCCTCGGCACGCGAGCTTACGCTTACGGTGCGATGCGGCATAATCACGCCGTCATATTCCCCAAGGTCCTGCGTGCTGACAGGCTTGACCTCTTCAAGCATCACGGTATGCAAAGCAGAGTCACCGGCGGTGTTATTACAAGAAACCAGACATAGGCTGACTACAGCGGCACAGAGGGCCGACATGGTCACTTTGGAAATATTTTGTGCCATATGGAGAGAATGTCTAATCGATTGGTCTTTACATTAAGCAGAATCTCCACAATGCGCCGGTGGTCCTCATCGGCATGTAATTTGGTGGCTTTGTGGAGCATGGTATTTAGAAGATGGACACCCTTGTCACGTGTAGCCTTGGCTGCTACGAGTGCCTCTCCGAGGTCTATTGACAAGTTAAGTCCGCGCAATGTCAGCTCAGGCTCTATCTTGGTGAGGAACTTCAGCGCACGGGTGAAATATGCCACAGCCTCGCGCTGACGGCCCATCTGCATCAGAGTGCGTCCCTGGGTGGCCAGTGAGTCAATCAGGCTGTCGGTGGCAAGAGTGATGGCTCGGTCATCACCGGCCTCGACCTTAAGTTGCTCCATATAGGTCATGGTGGCTACCTGACAGTGGGCCAGCATATTGGCTTGCTTGACACGCGAACGGTAGATACCGCCGGCCGCATCTATGGCAGCCAAGTGTGCCGGGCCGTAACGTTCGGGGTCATCCTTGGCAAGGCGTTCAAACAGCGATGCACATTTTTCTATCTCTCGCTCGGCAGCCTTGAGTTCGCCTCGCGAGGAATGCACCTGAGCCAGATCGTAGAGCAGCGATCCGAGTATGCTGAGAAAGACGGCATCCTTGCGCTTGGGCTCGCGCATCATCACATTGAGAGCCGCTGCGCCGCAAACGAGAGCCTCCTCCGACTGCCCTTCACGTGAATGCAGGGCCGTCAATACAGACAGACCCATGGCGTGCAAGTCAGACATCTGCCGGCCTTCGTCACCGGTCTCGGCAATATACTCGCAAAGCTCCTGACAGAGGAGCACAGCGTTCTGAGCCTCCTCCTTGTCAGCCATGCGCATGGCGCGCATCCTCAGATAGTCATACGCCACCACGCCATCAGCAGCCAACAACTGGCTGACAAGCTCAGGGAGTCCGCCCGAGCGGCGCCGTAAAGCTATCAATGCTCCTACAGGAGCAGCCATGGTCATGAAGCGGGTATCTAAAGAAGTGACGTTCATTGAGACGAAATATATGACTATTAATTATTGGTAGCGTACGGTTGTGAATGCCCTGATGGCGTAATGGCACGTCCCTACAACTATGGGTGCAGCCCTTAAGGATTACAGCTTGATTGCGTCCAGAAGTGCCTGACGGTCATCGGCAGTCAGACCCTCGGCCAGGCGCATGAAGCTCATGTCACACTCAGTCAGAGCACGGGTAAAGGCGGCGATTACTACCGCGTTGCCGTTACGGGTAGTGACAAGGCTCTCGTCAGGAAGCGGAATCCTCAAAGTATGCTTAGGCGAATAGTAACGCAGACAGGGACCATCATCATCCACTGTCAGACCTATAAACTCGGGGCAGTAAAATGAGATGTTGTCGCGATAAGCCGCATCAAGGCTACGGCATCCGAAAAATTCCTTGAGTTCGGTTTCCGTGGCTATCACAAAATCGGCAAGCTCGAGATTGTCGAGAAGCGACGGCTTGACAGGTGTCAGCTGTTTGCCCTCATGTATGTCAAAACCGGGTGCATAGACCACCAAAGCCCTGCGCTGGCGGCAAGAGCCGATAAACTCTCTGACAAACTTGATGTTACGCGGAGCCACGGCGAAATAATCGCCCATGACCACGACATCGTCACGGTCAATCCGCGGCCACACGGCATCAAACGTATCCTCGGGATACACACGGTAACGCACCGTATCCGCGTTGTCATGGCTCTCGTCGGGGAGAAAATGCAGATTGAGGGGAGTGTGACCTCCGGCATAGCGGTCAATGCTTGATACGGCCACGCCATGCGCCGACAGGTATTCCACGATGAAATCGCCGACACGGTCACGTGCCGCCTCGCTTACAAATGTCACCGGGACACCTTTGCTGGCGAGATGCACACTTGTCTGTAGCATGCGCCCTTCAGGCCACATGGATATGGGAAGCCCCCCGGCGGAGTCAATACCGAGAGCCGACGAACCTATTACTGCAACTTTCTTCATATGCGGAAAAATGTGTCTTTGAACCTTGAGAGGCCGTAATTATTTGCCAGCAGAGGCCACCGTGCCGAGATAGCCGCCATGATGACGCAACGCATATTCACGGCGTGTGAAACCTGTGGCGTTCATCACATTGACCACAAGGATGTCACCGATGACGGTCATGGCTGTGGTAGAGGTGGTGGGTGTCAACCCCAGAGGGCACACCTCAGGCGCGCCGCCTGTCGAAAGCACTACGGGGGTCATGTGTCCCAGCTCGCTGTCGGGGTTTCCGGTTATGACTATCAGCGGCAAAGCCGGATACAGATTCTTGGCCAGGTCAACCAATTCGATGATTTCACGGGTGCGTCCGGAATTGCTGACCAGCAGCATGACATCGCCGGGCTGCAGCACCCCGAGGTCACCGTGCTGTGCCTCGCTCGGATGCAGGGACACGGCCGGTATGCCCGTAGAGCAGAATGTCGTGGCAATGTTCATGGCTATCTGGCCGGCTTTGCCCATGCCTGCTGTCACGAGCTTACCGCCATGTTCGTGTACATGCTCCACTATAAGGTTGACAGCCTGATCATAGGCAGGAGTATATGGTATATTCTGTATGGCACGACTCTCGGCATCGAGAATCTCAAGCATGGTCTGCTTTACTGACATCGCACAATGATTTAGAATTTGACAGGGAGCGTGTGGTTTCCGTCCCTGCATAATGTTTTTTTGCAAATATACGATTTTTCCGCCAATCGGCATCGTCACAAAGCCGTAGCC
Source organism: uncultured Bacteroidales bacterium (assembly GCA_900539915.1). GTDB lineage: Bacteria > Bacteroidota > Bacteroidia > Bacteroidales > Muribaculaceae > Amulumruptor. Next base: position 50,036 of record UQDU01000004.1, read on the forward strand.
GACGGAAACTTTGCCTTGACGCTGCACCACTGCGACCCCGAATCCCGCGCCGTCATATCAGCAACGTAGGTTTCGAGAACAATGAGAAGCCAAGCGACTCCTTGAACAGGCACAGGCCGTCGTCAGGAGTACCGGCTATCGACGATGGTCCGAGATCAAACCAACGGAATCCCTTACGGGCGAAATCCATCGACATGCTGACCGCTATATTGTTCATCGGACGCAGCTCTGCGGCCTCCGGGATATTGCCCCAGTACACTCCCTGGACGATACCGCAGGGATGGTGGTAATTTATGGCGGATGCGACAGACTGCCCTTCGGCAGTCACTATGTACACGCTCCCTGCCACCATGCGGCCTATGGTAGACCGCAGGTTGTCAAGGGTCATATGCACAGGGTAGCCTCTCGACTCATGGTTGATGGTGACAACGCGATAAGCCTCGGCAAGCGCATCGTCATCAGACGCATCATAGGCACGGCACTCCAGACCGGCTCTGACCGACGCCCTGTATTTGCGCCGCGACTGCGGGATCAGCAAACTCTCTACGTCCATATCCTGCGCAAGAGGCATGGCGTAGGTATAGTCGGTATATAACAGTTCGGCTCCGCCACGCAGGGCTGCGAGATACTGCTTGGCTATCTGAGAGCGTGTAGAGTAGATGTCAGGGGGGAGAGTCAAGCGTATGCGGCAGCCATATTCCCGGGCATATCCGCGCAGGGCCGCAATCGCTTCCACATAATAGAGAAGCTGCTGAGGCCTCGTCTCCTCGATGCAACCGAAGGGAGCCGAAAACGGAGCCCTCAGCTCCCCGTCTTTCAATCCGAGGGTGAGGCCGAACCTGATGCGTCCGTTGGCATCGCTGACGGCCACATAATGCAGATCGTCACATTTGCCGCGGTTGAGTTCACTGAATTCGGTGCGGCTGTAGACCAGTAGCGGATCAGGAAACATTGCGGCATACTCATCTGCCTGGAGTCTCGTAGCTTTCATAGGGTTTTGATTACAGTGATTAACCGCCGAAGGGTCAGATAAGCAGTGTGGGCTTTGTAAGGAGCTCATATCCAAGCGACTCCTTGAAGCGGCACAGTCCGTAGTTAGGTATGCCGTGAAGCGAAGACGTCCCCTGGTCAAGCCATGCAAACCCACGCGAGGCATAGTGACGAGCCATCTCCACCGCCAGATAATTCATCGGACGCAGATAGCCGGTATCCACAATATGTCCCCAATATACAGGCTGCACGATACCGCCGGCATGTATATAATTGATTGAGGCAGCGATATTATCATTGCCGCATGAAACTATGAATACCTCGCCTCTGACCCTTGTGCCAAAACACCGCAGGGTGGCCTCAATCTGCTCCATAGACATATGAACCGGATAGCCGTGGGCCTGATGGTTGTGCTGGACAATGCTGTATGCCTCCTCAAGCATCACATGCGCCGATGCTTCGGCCACACGATACGAGAGTCCTCTGCGGCATGCCGCGCGGTAACACTTGCGGGCATGGCGCGAAAGGGCGGCCAGCACATCTGCTCCGCACGACAGCGGACGCACATAATTGCAATCAGAGTACGGCTGCGTGACACCGCGCGTCAGCGCGGCCATATACTGCTTCTCGATATGAGAGTTACGCGAATATATACTCGGAGGGAGAGTGAGACAGATACCGCACTGCAGCTCCGCTCCATAGGCACGCAGGGCATCCACCGCCTCAAGATAATATGAAATCTGCTGCGGACGGGTCTCCTCTATACACCCGAACGGAGCCGAGAAGGGAGCCTTCAATCCATCTTCGCAGAGCCCGAGCGTGATGCCGAGTCTGACTTTACCTCCGTCATCGGTCAGGAGTAAATAGTGCACGTCGAGACATTTGCCCTTGTTGAGCTCGCTGAACTCTACCGTGTTATATGCCACCGAAGGGTCCGGGAAATACCGGGCGTATTCTGACGGAGATGTCCTTGTAGCTTTCATATGTGCAAAAGTAATTAATTCCTGTCAAGAAATATCCTGTATCAGAGCTATTTTTGTAAATTTGCATCATACCATGACACTAATCCGTTTAATCCGATACTTCATATGGCACTTTTGATACCCCTCCGCGGTTTTACTCCCCGATATGGCCAGGATTGCTTCTTCGCTCCCACAGCCCAACTCATAGGCGATGTCACCATAGGTGACGGATGCAGCATTTGGTTCAACACCGTGCTGCGCGGCGATGTAAACACCATCAAGATAGGCAACCGCGTCAACATACAGGACGGCTCGGTACTCCACACACTCTACGAGAAATCTACAATAGAGATAGGCGACGATGTGTCCATAGGCCACAACGTGACCATCCACGGTGCCAAAATCCACGACCTCGCCCTCATCGGCATGGGCGCTGTGGTGATGGACGATGCAGAAGTGGGCGAAGGGGCTTTGGTGGCAGCCGGCTCTGTGGTGCTCTCGCGCACCAAAATCGGCCCCCACGAGCTATGGGGCGGAGCTCCGGCGAAGTTCATCAAGATGGTAGAGCCTGAAAAAGCCCGTGAAATGAATCAGAAGATAGCCCGCAACTACCTGATGTATTCCCAGTGGTACAGCGAGCCGGGCTGCGAGCCTCGCGAGATAGACCAGCACGGCAACCCGGTGGAATAAGCGTCAGCTTATCGGGCGCCGAATGTGAGCTGGTAGACGGCCAAGGCTGTCGACACGGCAACATTGAGGGAGTGCTTTGTGCCGAACTGTGGTATTTCAAGACACAGATCGGCTGCATCTACCACCTCCTGCGATACCCCATGCACCTCATGCCCGGCCACGATGGCATATTTGCGACCCTCCTCAGGCACGAACTCGGGCAACGACACCGAGCCGTGGACCTGCTCAAGGGCGCACACGGTGTACCCCTCGGCATGAAGCGCATCCACGGCCTCCATGGTCAATGGATAGTAGGCCCAGTCCATTGACAGCTCCGCCCCGAGGGCAGTCTTATGTATCTCGGCCGATGGAGGGGTGGCAGTGATGCCGCACAGTATCAGCTTACCGACAGCAAAACCGTCACATGTGCGGAATATCGACCCTATATTGTTAAGACTCCTGACATTGTCAAGCACCACCACAAGCGGTGACTTCTCGCTTGCGCGGAAATCATCGATGCTGACACGGTGAAGCTCACGAATATTTTTCTTCTCCATAATTAAAGATTTGCACCCGGCATGCCTTAGTGGGCACACCGGGTGCAAATTTAACATTTTTCATCCATAACGCCACTACGCAGGTGGCTTTGATGTGACCGCAATGTCAGGCTTGCTCCTCGTACTGGTCGAGGGTCTCCTTCAGGCTGGAGACCATCATGGCACGCAGTTCGGGCGGCTCGATGACCTTTATGCGAGGGCCGTAGCCGAGCAGTTCCTGGACGAAGTCGGGAGTCAGACGCAGACGGTAGCTGAATATGGAGTAGCTGTCGTGGATGACCTCGCTCTGCGAATGGTGCAGCGGAAGAGCGCGGAAATATTTGGCCTGACGCGAGTCGGTGCGGATTCTGACCGTCTTGGCCTCTCCGTGGGAAAATATGATGCCATAAGAGTCTCGCGAATAGCTCTCGGCATCGAAATCCGGAGGCATCACGAAGCGTTCGGCATCCATCGTGACATCCGACATGCGGTCAAGCGCATATGTCTTGATAGTATCCTCCGCCCGGTTGCGTCCGGTGACATACCACCGCTGGCGGAATATCTTGAGAAAATACGGCTCCAGCTGCAAGCCGGTAGTCGGCAGTGACCTGCTGTAGGAATGATAGTCAAACTTCAGCACATGGCACTCCCTGAGAGCATCCATGACCACCGAGAGATACACACGCGCCGAGGGGACGTCCTCGATAAATATGCGCTGCGACAGGTCTCTGGCACCTGACAGCACACTGTTGGTGGCGGCGGAGTTAAGCAGCCAGTCAGTCATGCTCTCCTCGTGGGCATCACTGTATTCTATGAAATACTCGTAGGTAGAGGGATTACAGCCTATGTTGACATTAAACAATTCCTCTATTGCATTGCGATAATTATAGAACGTGCGCCGCGGCAGATCCTCTCCCGTATAAAACGGCGAGTTGCGCCAGCGTCGGTTTAGTTCGTCGCGAGTAATCGATCCATGCCTGCGTATGGCGTCGACAATCCAGATGTAACGGCTTAATAGATTTTTTGACATCGCTGAGATAAGTAGAGATAGATTAGAGGTGAGATATATTTGACAGGTCAGCATCCCCCGGGCAGGCTTTAATGATAAAAAGCCCCTGATTCAATACATGTGTTTTTCTAATCCGCGCATAAGCAGTCGGATATCGGAGGAGGATGCGCTCAGTAAATGAAATCCTATTAAGAAGACAGTATTTTAAATAAAACCGCGCGGATTGCATCGGGCATGGCCCGGTCTACAATCTCAGCGCGGTTATGAGGGTCAGGAGTACGGACCTTAGCCGTATGCCTTGAAGGTCCTGTGTCAGAGCCCCGTCATGCCGTCAGTGGGCAGACGCTGCTCCGGCATAGGCAGATAGCCATTAGTGCTGCTGCTTATGCCTCAGAGGGTGTAACATTGATGAAGCGGCGTCCGTTGCGGCCTACGGTGAATACCACAGTGCCGTCTACGAGAGCGTAGATGGTGTGGTCCTTGCCCAGACCTACATTGAGACCGGGATGGTGCACTGTGCCACGCTGACGCTTGATGATGCTTCCTGCCTTAGCGTACTGACCTCCAAAAATCTTCACGCCGAGACGTTTGCTTTCTGATTCGCGGCCGTTCTTCGAACTGCCGACTCCTTTTTTGTGTGCCATTGTGTTTAGTTAGCGATGATTTAGAGGGTTAGGCTACTACTTCCTTGATTAACACTTTTGTGAAGTACTGACGGTGACCGTTCTTGCGACGATAGCCTTTGCGGCGTTTCTTCTTGAAGACAATCACCTTGTCACCCTTTACGAGGGGAGTGAGGACTTCACATACTACCTTTGCGCCTTCCACAACGGGTGCGCCAACCTTCACTTCTCCGTCAGCGTCAGCGAGGAGCACACGGTCAAATTCGACCTTCTCTCCTTCTTTAACTGCTTCGCCGAGATAGTGTACATACAGGAACTTGTCTTTTTCAGCTTTGAACTGCTGTCCCTGGATTTCTACGATAACGTACATTGCGTTGATTAAGAGTTTATTAAAGGTTATTCCGCCAGGCGAGCGACACGCATCTTTCAGCGGCATCAGCTGCTTCACATCAAGCCCGACACGGATTTTAGCTCACAAAGGTAACACTTTTATTTCATTCCACCAAATATGTCCTCTTCCCCGAAATTTTCTGAAGTTTTCAAAAGCCACCGGGGACACAAGCAGGAGAAGCCTCACGCATTCGTGCAGCTTCTCCTGACAGGGTGTCCCGTGAGTGGGGAATACGACGCAACTTACTGGGGATGGATTACTTCCCGAAAAGCACCTCATAGTCTGACTTATAGGTGCGATATGAGTTGCCCATCTGTTTGATTATACCCTGAAGAGTGGATTCGTTATTGTCATACCATAGCAAAGGTGGATACCAGCTGACATCAGTCCGACGCTGCGAAGGTTTCATCCTCACACCCTGCACATAGTCAGACGACATGCCTTTGTCAGTCTTTGAAACAATCATGCCCTTGGTATGCTTATGCAGCTCCTTGTTTTGGGCATCTAACCAGCCTCCGGATTTTGCGGAATAGGTCTGGAGCTCTCCGAACGTGAACTCATCTTTATCTTTATCACGGTCAAGAATCTCAATGCGGTAGCGACGCGGTATGCAATCGGGCGACGAATGGCCGTCAAACGCCATCGCCATATTGACATACAGTGCCATAAGAGGATCTGAAGGGTTGATTTTCAGATTACCGAAAGTCACGTTACCGCCTTCGGCGACAAGCCATTCGCGTCCGGAAGCATCAGTCTGAGAGCCCACGACTTTCAACGGTGCCGAGAATATGTAGGTTTCGAAATCAGTGTCGACATAACGTTTCTTTGGGTCAAACATCAATACGAGGAATCCGGACGTCTTCGGCCCGTAAGGCGATTCGACACCCTGCTCCTCGCTAAGTTCGGCATACACAGGAATATCATCGCTCAGTCCTCCCGGTTTTTGGGACTGTATATGGAGTGTCCCTTGATAGATGCCGGTCTGCACCGGATTTATATCCTCCTCTTTGACGAATTTGACCTTTATGGAGAGATCAGATGTCACAGCAAAGGGCTGTCCGGAAGTGACCGACACAGACGACGGCGAAGTCGTGATGTCTGCAACAGCCCAATGCTCTGCCGGAGTTGCCGTCAAAGTCACATAATCGCCATATTTAATGGCTGATGACTGAGACACGCTGACAGCCCCTTCACCTTCATGTGACAGCTTAATGCTATAGCGATGTGATGCCCACGTTTTGGGTCCAATCGGAGGCTTACGCGGGTCAACAGGTTGTGGGTCTCTGATGCCGGCTCTTATCGTGTCGACCGGTTCAGGCTCGACCGGAAGCTTGGACATATCAGGCGTTACTCCGGTTCCAAAAAGCCATGCAATCTTGCCATCGGTGTCCATCAGGCCCTTATAGTCTTTATGGTCAATCTTCACCTCCCGGAGCTTTGCATATCCTGATTTCTGAAACTGTCCAAAACCACTGATGCAATATTTCCCATACTCGTTGTCCCAGTCCGTCAGAATGACATATCCGTCAGAGTTGATTACGAAATTACCGCTCATGTTACGATATGTAGCCAATCCTAATGGGCCGAAACAAGGCCCGTGTTCAGAAGTCGTCGAGCCATTGAGCACCTTGTTAGAATACGTCTTCAACACATTAAACTCTCTATCAACCATCGACACCATATGTCGCCGGCCGATAAATGCATGTCCGCCAAAGAATGTATTGCCGTTTTCCTGACGTGACAACTCTTTGCCAGCGACATCATAATAGACGGTCTCGCCGCCTTGCAGCAGATAGAATATGCCATCGCCGACTTGTCCGACACTACCCATAGTTTCTGTAGTGCGGAACACCTCATTACCCTTAGTGTCAATGAGCACACAGCCTCTCCAATCCGGCACTGTCACCCAGCAGTATCCGCCCCGGAAATCACCAACCTGATTATACTTTGCCGGAATAACCACCTTCCCTTTGGAGCTGACAAATCCCCACTTCTGATTGAAATCAGGAGCCGTCCCTTTGAAACACACGGCTCTGAGACCATCACGGAGAGGACGCACGGGATTAACGACTGCCTTAGATAGAGACAGTGTCGGGAATATCTTCTCGCCCCGCGGATTTATGAAGAAGTAGGTCTTATCATAATTGACGGTCTGCTCTACGAGGGCTACGCCGTCATAGAACTGCGACACCGATGTCCAGTTGGGGTCAAGCTGCTTGACACTTCCGTCAAGATACAGCAGCGAATATACATCCTTGCCATTGACCTTCTTCTCATTGTGTATAGCCACAGCCACTCCGGAGTCAAAACGCGGAGGGTCCGACGTGTATTTCGTCTTCCATTCAGACCCATACAGGCAGTCACCGTCAATGGTCCAGAATGAGTAGAGATAGCCCTGCTTCACAGTAAAAACGCCCTCATATACATCTGACACAGTGTCGTCATAGAGATTAGGCACTGTCATATAGAATGTTTCCTCAGTCACAAACGGATGTTTGAATCCTTGGCTTACCACAGGATAATCAAGGCTACGCGGCTTAGACTGCGACGCCTGTGCAGTCTGCGAGGTATTGGACTGCTTTTCCTTTTGCTTATCCTTAGGCGAAGTCAGAGAATCAACCTTCTTGAGGCTCTTGTTGACCTTCTCAAGACCCTTGGTGAGCTTATCGAGAAACTGCGCCTCGGATGTCAGCGGAAAAGCCAAAACCGACAGCCCTATGAACAGGGCTGCCGATTTGCGACACAGTATGTTTCTCATCATTTAAGGGGGAGCTGTGATTCAAGTTCTTCCATACGTGCCTTTTGCTTGCCGCTCAGTTTATCGCTTTTCTTGGCACCCTCCAGACCCATAGCCAATACAAACAGTGCTTCTTTCTCCTTTTTGTCCATCGTTTTGATGAATTCATTGTATTGCTTGCGGTCCATTCCCTTGGCCTTTCGAGCAAGAATCTCTGTCTGATCAAGAATGAAATCAATGTCGTCGGAGTCAAGCTCTTTTTTATCAGTCAGAGCGTTCAGTCCCTCCACATCAAGATTGGCTTCGGTCACTTCCACGGTCTCTACGGCAGACGATGTCTGTTCGGTGCTTGTGGAGCCATCGTTACTGCTCTTCTTGTCAGAGCATCCGGTCATCAACGGAATCAGGATGGCTACCGCAGCCATCATTTTCAAGAAAGTTTTCATGATAGATTAGGTTTACTGATAAAATGGTTAATATTCCTACCGACAGTTATCGGTTGTCGTTTCCAAATATGGAGTCTCTCAATGCTTATCACGCTCACAACCCATACAATTCAAGTCACAAGAGGTATAAACAAATGTCATAAAGGATAAAACCACGAGTAACAAAAGATAAATAGGACTGCTAATCAGTCCCTTACATATTCAGTCCTGAACCGCTCGGGCGTCTTGCCTGCCATCTTTGAGAAAACGCGATGGAACGACTGACGGGAATTAAATCCCGACCTCTCGGCGATAACATCCATCTTCTCGTCAGATGTTTTTAACAGCTCCATGGCATACATGACACGACAACGGTTGACATAGTCGAAAAACGAAGTGCCTTGGTCGTCGTTGAAAAACCGGCTCACATAGGTGCGGTTGCTCCCGGTCATTGCCGCGATGTCGGCAAGTTTCAGATTGGGATTAAGAAACACCTCTTTCTCCTCAAAGAGCCGCTTGATTCGCAGGGCAAGCACAGACTCTTCTTCCGGAGTTTCCTGGCTGTTGGCCGGAGCCGTCTTCAGCTCCTTGATAACAGTCTCATGCCGATATATGAAGTAAGCAAGAAACATCCACATCACCAGAGAACCCAACATATAGATGCTCTCCAGATCAATATCTACATGCAGACAGTCCAGCACCCACAGAGTGAGAATCATAAAGAAAAATGCCAATATGATTTTCAGCCAGTTGAGATTTATATTGTCCTCATAGGAAAACTGCTGGTGCAGCATCACATTGTATCTCCTTATTGCAAATACCGTCCAGACGGCATACCCCACACCATATACGGCGATGTACGCTACCTCAATGAGATAGAACACCTTATGCCATGTTATGATATAAAGCAACGGCAAAACCACCACCGGCAGCATCTGGGTCACTACCATCCTTGTCGTGACCATACCTGGACGGCACAATTCCATCAGTATGAACGCATACAGAGGCACCGCCACCATGTCGGTGGCTGTCATAACCGTCCATATATGCGTGTCGCTATAGAGGTAATCGTTGAGGAAGAAAATATCCTTCAGGCACTGTGCGGCTATAAGAGCCATCAAAGCCATCACAAACCGTGAAAGCCGTTCCGAACGTTTCCGCCAGAAAAACCATGTCATCATGCTGTAGAACATGAAGCACATTCCATAGATGAAAAAGATATAATGGGCTTGCTCCATACCGTAGCGAGCAAGTGTTATACATCATATCCGGCAGTGATGTGGGGACCGGAATGCAAATATAAAGATAAATTTCCAATACCGCCTTTGTCGCACCATCCGAGTCCGATTTTACCCTTGGTATTTCAGAGGGTGTTGTGTTTCCATCCTTTGTGAGAGGCACAGATGGATTCCGCGAAAGGAAAAACGCGAGAGAAAAAAACCGACAATACCGCCTTAAATATGGGCGGTTTGACGGAAAAGTGCTATTTTTGTAGGTTGAATCAGCACTTAACAGCCAATGGCACAAAATACAACCCAGAAATCATCAGGCTCTGCCGACATGAACGCTGACCGATTTGCCACCCTCAACGGCACCCGGGTGCACTATACCGTCTCAGGTGAGGGGCGGCCTATCATCCTGATGCACGGCTGGGGATGCAACACCACCACACTCGCCAGCATCGAGAAAACCGCCATAGCGGCAGGATGCAAGGTCTACAACATTGACTTCCCCGGATTCGGCCTCAGCCCCGAACCTCCGGCAGTATGGGGCGTGGAGGAATACACACGTGTGCTTGAAGATCTAATAGAGCATGAGGGCATCGCCAGCCCGATGCTCCTTGGGCACTCGTTCGGCGGCCGCGTCGGACTGCTCTACAGTTCGCGCCACGGCGATGTGGCCAAGCTGATACTTGTGGACGCCGCCGGTGTAAAGCCCAAGCGCACCCTGACATACTACCGCAAGGTATATACGTTTAAGCTGATGAAGTGGCTGATGTATTTCTTCATCGGACGCGAGAACACACGGATGCGCCTCGACCGCATGAGAGCCAAGCGCGGCTCGTCAGACTACGCTTCGGCCACTCCACGCATGAGGGCCATACTGAGCAAAGTGGTCAACGAAGACCTGCGCAAGGTGATGCCGTCAATCCAAGCTCCCACCCTGCTGATATGGGGCGAAAACGACACGGCCACGCCTATGGAACAGGCCCGCACCATGGCTACGCTGATCCACGGAGCCGGATTGGTGTCATTTCCCGGAGCCGGACACTACAGCTTCCTTGACGAACCGGCAAAATTCGCATCCGTCTTAACCAGTTTCCTGTCTGACCGCTAATCCCTGACTATAGAAAATGTCATCAACAGTGATATACATCATATACATCCTGACAGCCCTGATGGCCCTCGTGCCGTTTGTGGCCGAACTGAAGCGCGACCTGATGATGCTCCAGCAGAACTCATACCGCAACGAGCGGTACATGCGCTGGCTGCGCTCGTCGGGCGACACGACCTCGGTCATACGCCTGATGGGCATAGTAGTGCTGCTGTTTCTGCTGACACCGATGGTGCCGCCTGTGGTATCCATGCCGTGCGCATTCCTCTACTGCGGATGCGTCACCGGGCGTCTGTTAGGAGCTATCTACAAGAAGCCGCTCGTATGGACCAACCGCGCCAAGCGCATCTACGCCGTACAGATGGTGCTCGCAGTACTCGCCGGAGTGGCAGTGGCTCTTCCACTGTCGCTCGGCGGAGCCGTCTACACCCTCTGCCATGTGGTCACCTGCGTAGCCATAGGTCTATATCTGCTGAGCCACCCCATCACCATGGCGGCCAACTGGCTGTTGCAGCCTGTGGAAAAGCATATCAACCGCCGATACTACAACGAGGCCGCCGATATGCTCCGCTCGATGCCCGACATGAAAATCATAGGTGTCACAGGCAGCTACGGCAAGACCTCGACCAAGCACTATCTCCACCGTATACTCAGCGAACAGTTTGACACACTGATGACACCGGGCAGCTTCAACACCCCCATGGGTGTGATACGCACCGTCCGCGAGATGATGAAGCCCTACAATGAGGTGTTCATAGTGGAGATGGGAGCCAAGCAGGTGGGAGACATCAAGGAGATATGCGACCTGGTGCATCCCCACATGGGCATAGTGACCGCAGTGGGCGAGCAGCACCTGGAATCATTCGGGTCTATAGAGAACGTGCAGCGCACCAAGTTCGAGCTGGTCGACGCCCTCCCCTCCGACGGGCTTGCCGTGGTCAACAACGACTTCCCAATGTGTGCATCACGGCCCGTCAGCAATGTAGAGTGCATACGCTATGCCGTCACCGACACTGACGGTGCACGCTTTGTGGCCGAAGACATCAAATACGACGCCGACGGGACGGAATTTACCATCGTCGACCGCGAAAAAGGCATGCAGCTCAAGCTGCACACGCGCTTAGTGGGTGAATGCAACATCTCCAACCTCATCGCAGCCGTCATCATAGCCCTGCGCCTCGGCATGGACAACGACAAAATCGCCTATGCCGTGGAACACATAGAGCAGGTGGAGCACCGCCTCAATGTCAAGCGCACCGCCGGAGGCATCACCATCATCGACGATGCCTACAACTCCAACCCCACCGGCTCCAAGATGGCCATGGACGTATTACGCCAGATGACCTCGGGCAAGCGCATCGTCATCACCCCCGGCATGATAGAACTCGGCGACAAGCAGGAGGAACTCAACTACCGCCTGGGCACATACATAGCCACTGCCGCCGACATAGCCATAATCGTAGGACGCTACAACCGCCAGGCCCTGACCGACGGCATAGCATCGGTCGAAGGCTCCCAATGCCGGGTGGAAACAGCCGACACCTTTGCAGAGGCGCAGCTGATGCTCGGCTCGACAGCACGCAGCGGCGACACGGTGCTCTATGAAAACGATTTACCAGACACATTCAAATAAGTAAATGAAGACCAATATCGGAGTGTTTTTCGGCGGACGATCCACCGAACACGAAATATCAGTGATTTCGGCCTCACAGGCCATGCACGCCATAAACCGTGACCGGTATGACGTTACACCTATATATATAACCAAGCAGGGCCGCTGGTACACCGGCGACGCGCTGTTTGACGTGGCCAATTACCGCCATCTTCCCGACCTGCTCAAGCAGTGTACCGAAGTGTACATGCGACCCACCTATGGCGACTACAACCTCTACGGAGCCAAGAAGCCGATGTTTGGCGGCAACCCTGTGATAGCACATCTCGATGTAGTCATCCCTGTGCTCCACGGCTCCAACGGCGAGGACGGCATATTTGAAGGCGTCCTTGACACCATCGGCATCCCCTACGCCGGATGCAACGTGCTTGCCAGCGCCAACGGCATGGACAAGATCACCATGAAGATGATACTCGGCTCATGCGGAGTGCCCGTAGTGCCCTACGTATGGTTTACCGACAAGCAATGGTTTGCCCAGCGTGACGCCCTGATAGAGGAAATCGAGAAGAAAATCGGCTATCCGGTCATAGTGAAGCCGGCCAACCTCGGATCAAGCGTGGGCATAGGCCGCGCCGCCGACCGCCAGCAGCTCATCGCCAAGGTAGACGAAGCCGAAAAATACAGCACACGCCTCATCGTGGAGCATATGGTCGACAACCTCAAGGAAATCAACTGCTCTGTGCTCGGCGACTGTGACGACTACGCCACATCGGTGTGCGAGGAACCCATCAAGAGCGGCGAAATCCTCAGCTACCAGGACAAGTATATGGGCGGCACCAAGGGAGCCCAGGGCATGCAGGCCTCACAGAAACGCATCCCGGCCGACCTGCCCGAGGAGGTAAGCGACCGCATCCGCTATCTCGCCGGAGAAACGTTCCGCGTGCTATCGTGCCACGGAGTGAGCCGTGTCGATGTCATCATGGACCAGGACAACGGCGAAATCTACGTCAATGAAATCAACACCATCCCCGGGTCGCTGTCATTCTACCTGTGGGAAGCCACCGGCATACCGTTTGACAAACTGATGGACCGTCTCGTGGCCCTTGCCATCAAGCGCAAACGTGAGATGGAGCGGAAAACAGTAAGCTATGACCAGAATATATTCGCCCTGTCAGGAGGCGTCAAAGGGGGCATCAAAGGCGGCGTAAAAAGCCGTTGACACAGCGTGCCATCTCCTGAGTTCTAAATACCAAATTATCAGAAACACTCAACTTGCATCTTTGTGACTATGAATGAAGAAACGATGACTCCCGAAGCAGCTGAGGAGAAGAAAGGCCTCAACTTCGTTGAGCAGATTGTCAGCGACGACCTTGCCGCAGGCAAAAACGGCGGACGACTCAACACACGCTTCCCACCCGAGCCCAACGGCTACCTCCATATCGGACATGCCAAGGCCATATGTATGGACTTCGGTGTGGCCGAAAAGTTCGGCGGAACATGCAATCTGCGCTTCGACGACACCAATCCCGTCAAGGAAGATGTGGAGTATGTGGACTCGATACGCGAGGATATACACTGGCTCGGATTTGACTGGGGCAACCGCGAATACTATGCCAGCGACTACTTCCCCCAGCTCTACGCCTTTGCAGAGCGTCTCATAAAGGAGGGCAAGGCTTATGTCGACGACCAGACAAGCGAGGAAATCGCCGCCCAGAAGGGCACTCCCACTCAGCCCGGCGTGGAGAGCCCCTACCGCAACCGCACACCCGAGGAAAACCTTGACCTGTTTCACCGCATGAATGCCGGCGAATTTCCCGACGGAGCGCGTGTGCTGCGAGCCAAAATAGACATGGCCAACCCTAACATGCACTTCCGTGACCCCATCATATACCGCATCATACATCATCCCCACCACCGCACCGGCGAGAAGTGGAAGGTATATCCCATGTATGACTTCGCACACGGCCAGAGCGACTATTTCGAGGGAGTGACACACTCTATCTGTACCCTTGAATTTGAAGTACACCGTCCGCTCTACGAGTATTTCGTCAGGGAGCTTGCCGAAGATGCCGAGAAATACTGCCCCCGTCAGATAGAATTCAACCGTCTCAACCTGACCTACACGGTCATGTCGAAACGCAAACTGCTGCAGCTCGTCAAGGAGGGGCTGGTAAGCGGCTGGGACGACCCACGCATGCCGACTATCTCCGGTATGCGCCGCCGCGGATTTACCCCACAGTCCATCCGCAACTTCATAGACCGCATCGGCTATACAAAATACGAGGCACTCAACTCCATGAGTCTGCTGGAGCATGCAGTGCGTGAGGACCTCAACGCCATCTCTACCCGAGTGATGGCCGTTATGAACCCGCTTAAAGTGGTGCTGACCAACTATCCCGAGGGAAAGACCGAGATGGTCAGCATGGAAAACAACCCCGAGGACCCCGAAGCCGGCATACACGAAATGCCTTTTGCACGTGAAATCTACATCGAGCGCGATGATTTCATGGAGAATCCTCCCAAGAAATTCTTCCGCCTCGCCCCCGGCCAGGAGGTACGCCTCAAGGGTGCATACATCATCAAATGCGAGGAGGTCATCAAAGATGCCGACGGCAACATCACCGAACTGCGGTGCACCATCGATCCCGAGAGCCGGAGCGGCATGCCCGGAGCGGCACGTAAAGTCAAAGGCACGCTCCACTGGGTATCTGCCAAGGATGCAGTGGATGCCACAGCGCGTCTCTATGACCGCCTGTTCATGGTAGAAAACATGGCGGAGGCCGAAGGCGACTTCCACGACCACATGAATCCCGACTCTCTCAAGATAGTCGAGGGCATCAAGGTTGAGCCGTTTGCAGCCAAAAACGCCACACCCGGCGCGCACTTCCAATTCCAGCGCGTGGGATACTTCACCCCCGACCTTGACAGCACCCCCGACCATCTGATATTCAACCGTTCCATAGCCCTCAAAGACACCTGGGCCAAAGAACAGAAGAAGTAGCATCCCAACCTCTCCACGCATCCATCTACCGTGTAGGGACATGCCACGGCACCAATGCCACCGACTTAAGCAATCGTTAATGCTTGACCGGTGTTCTTATGCAGTAGGGACATGCCATGGCATGTCGCCTAAAGCGGTGCAAATGAGGTGGCTGCGTCAGCAGACATGCCATGGCATGTCAAAATATGCAATTACTTCAAACATCCGATATATGGACGAGAAAGACGAACGACAGGAACTGACCGACCGTTTCCGACGCGAGATACGCGCCGGGCATGACAAGGCATTCTTCACCGAAGGCGAACTCATAGAAATCTATGACTACGCCAACGACAATGAGGATGAATTTATCATGTTGGAAGTGCTGTATCATGCCGCCTCACACTACCCACACAGTGAGGCCCTGTCAGTCCGTCGTGCATACCATGCCTACTATGCCGGGACTGACGGAAACATCGTGCTGCGAATGATGCGTCATATACCCGATGACAATATTCTGGCCAACATACTGACGGCACGTGTGAAGGAACCGTCAGGCGCGGAGGCTGAAGCCGATTTAGACCGGATACTCGCCTCTGTGGAAAAATTTGAGGATGAGGAAATAATCCAGCTTGTGGATCTCGCCGCAGACCTCAACTGTTATGACTGGCTCAAAGCGAACCATGAGCGCATCCTCGCCAAACTGACCTATGTGCCGACCTATCTC
This sequence comes from uncultured Bacteroidales bacterium, assembly GCA_900539915.1. GTDB lineage: Bacteria > Bacteroidota > Bacteroidia > Bacteroidales > Muribaculaceae > Amulumruptor. The sequence goes on from UQDU01000004.1 coordinate 66,031, forward strand.
TACGAACTCGGCGAAGTCTTCTACGAGAAAGGCGATTATGACAGTGCCATCAGATATTTAGAGGAACTGACCAACATAGACCCCTTCAACCCGTCGTTCTGGAACCGCCTGACCGATGCAGCCGGGATGAAAGGTGACTTTGAAAAGGCGTTGCAGAGTGTGGAGTTTTCGCTCGCTGTCAAGCCCGACAGCTCTGCGGCACGCTATCTCAAGGCCCAGGCGCTATTTGCGCTCAAACGTGACCCTGACGAGATAGTGCGTCTCATAGATGACGCGGCCATCAAAGATGCGATGGAAATCGGCAACACACGTCCGCTGCAGCTGCTCGCATCCACATACAGCTGGCTGCTCAAGCAAAACGACAAAGCCCTCGAACTGCTGTTGAAAGCCAATGACAGTTTCCCGGCTGACCGTGACATCATCAACGCTCTGATGCAGCTACAGATTGACGACATATCCCCACGCCTCGAACGCTTCCGGCAGCTCCATCCGGAGGCAGAGGGAGACGCCTGGATCAAATGGTCACGCGACCTGGCCCAGCCCGACTCCAATTGCGGTCCGCTGATGATTGCTCAGGTGCTGGAGACATATTTCCGCCACAACCTGACTGAGGCCGGAGCCGAACAGATGTTCCTGATGCTCTATCTGACCCGTCAGTTTGACAAAGTAGTGGAATATGGCACCGCATTACGCGAGGCACTGCAAGACACTGCAACCCACGAGACCACCGATGCTCCCCCGGCTCAAGGAGGCCGCATGACCTTTACCACCGCACTGACGCTGATTATGAGTCTGCTGAGAAACGGCAACATGTACGAAACCGTCATGGTCATACAGGACGAGCTTAAATGGCATCCCGTGCTTGACACCGTATCGGAGGTGCTTGAGCTCCGCGGCTACCGTCAGGCACTGTTTGAGGTGCTAAAATTTATGACCGAGCACCCCAATCCTCGCCAATCATCCATTGACAGGATGGACCCACTGCCTCCGCTGATTCCCAAGGAACAGCTTCCGGGATTCAAGCCGAAGCACAAAGGCAAGAAAGACCAATGAACCCTGACACGCCCATCATTTGTTTCATAATAATGAGCTACACTGCATAAGGTGACATATAGATATGGCAAGTATATTTTCAATAATGTTGAGCGGACTGCTGATAGGCATCCTTATTTCGGCTCCCATGGGGCCGATAGGAGTGCTCGTAATCCAGCGCACACTCACCAAAGGCCGCTGGCCGGGATTCTTCACGGGGCTCGGCGCAGGGCTAAGCGATATCATATACTGCCTGCTCACAGGCCTCGGGTTGTCGCTCGTCATTGACTTCATAGAGCGCAATCAGAATGTATTGCAGATTATCGGCTCGATATTCCTGATAGGCTACGCAGTGTATCTCTTCAAAGCCAATCCGTCACGCTCCCTGCGGCCGCCGTCAGAGACGGCCAACACCTATTGGCGCGACTTCTGGACCGGATTTCTGTTCACTTTCTCCAATCCGCTGATTCTGTTTTTCATCATAAGCCTCTTTGCACGCTTCAGCTTCCTGGCTCCCGAATACCGCTACTACCACTATGTGCTCGGCTATATCTCCATAGTGGCCGGAGCACTCGTGTGGTGGACCACCATCACATTCATTGTCGACAAGGTGCGCGGACACTTCAATCTGCGCTCAATGTGGATAGTCAACCGCATCATCGGCTCGCTGATAGGCCTGATGGCCATCTTCGGACTCGTCACAGGTATAATCGCCATAGCATGACCCTCTCATCCTGCATCAACAATGCCCGAAAACGGCTGACAGAAGCCGGATTCGCATCATCGGAAATCAGCTGGATGATCCGCGACATATTCGCGGCCCTCAAAGGATACACGCAGGTAGACCTCATAACGCGCAGCGATGACGAAATCACTGACTGGCTCGCATCACACGTCGACGGCATCGTCACACAGGTATGCGCCGGCACTCCCATCCAATATGCCCTGGGGCAGACAAGATGGATGGGGATGACACTGAAAGTCACACCGGCCGTGCTGATTCCGCGTCCCGAAACCGAGCAGCTCGCCGACATGTCCATAGCCGATGCCGGCGACAGGACAGACCTCCGAGTGCTCGATATCGGTACAGGAAGCGGCTGCATTGCCATAGCCATGGCGAGAGCCTTGCGCTTTCCCGAAGTCACAGCGATGGACATATCGCCGGAGGCTCTGAATATTGCCAAGGAAAATGCCTCCACGCTCAAGGCCAAGGTGACCTTCAAAGCAGCCGACATCCTCTCGGCAGTCCCTGTCAGAAACAGCTATGACATAATCATAAGCAATCCGCCGTATATCGCAGAGAAGGAGATGGCCGACATGAGCGCCAATGTGGTCATGCACGAACCTCACACCGCTCTGTTTGTCCCCGATGACGACCCCGTCAGATTCTACACGGCGATAGCCCGCTATGCCGCGGCCTCCTTAAGCCCAGGCGGCTCCCTGTGGCTTGAAATCAATCCTCTCTATGCTGCCGAGACCAGTGCCACCGTAGCCGATGCCGGATTCATGTCAATAGAGCTTATACGCGACGAGAGAGGGAAGCAACGATTCATCCACGCACGACAAGCATGAGACGGCGCAATGACGAACCGATGAAACCGGAGGTTGCACAAGCCAAACTGGAGGAGCTGTGTGCCGCATCCGAGCGTTGTTCATGGGAACTGATGACCAAACTGCACCGCTGGGGCATCAGAGGAGAGGAGGCATCGGCCATCATAGACCGCCTGACCAAAGACCGTTTCATCGATGATGAACGATTTGCGCGGGCATTCGTCACTGACAAATACCGATTCTCGCGCTGGGGACGCATCAAAATCCGTGCCGCCCTCTACGCCAAGCGCGTACCGTCATGGATGATTGACGAAGCCATGGACGAAGTAGACGACAGGGAGTATGCCGACAATCTGCTGCAACTGCTACGAGCCAAGCGCCGTGCCCTCGGAGAAGAAGCCGCGACCTACGAAGGACGCACTAAACTATTTCGCTACGGCGCGTCACGTGGCTACGAACTGCCATTGATAGCCTCGGCAATCAAGGATGCGAAACTGTGGCGCGACGATGAGTAGTCTGCTATCGGATATAATCGCCGCGGCAACCAACCTCGCGTGGCCGCGCACCTGCGAAGTGTGCGGATGTGCATTGGTCAAGGACGAGGATGTGTTGTGTCTTAAATGCCTCATGGGGATGCCCATGGTCAATCTCCATGGCGACGATTTCAATCTGCTGCATCAGCGTCTTGCCGGCAAGATACTCTTTGACCGCGTGGCAGCGATGTTCTGGTACTACCGCGACACCCCTTATGCACGGCTGATACACCATGCCAAATATGACGGACGCCCACGCATAGGGGAAATATTGGCCGCCAGATACGCCCTGAAACTGAAAAACGACGGTTTTTTTGATGGCATAGACGCCATAGTGCCTATCCCTCTGTCGCCCCTGAAACTGCTTAAACGAGGATATAATCAGAGCGAAGCCATAGCCAGAGGATTGAGCCGCATCAGCGGCATAAAGACGATACAGGGGTTAACCACATCGCATTACCGCGCCACGCAGACGCGCCGCAACGCCTACGCCCGTTGGCTCAATGCCAGAAACGGCTTCACACCTGTAGCGAAGCAGCTCCGGGGGCTGAAACACATACTGATTGTCGATGATGTACTGACCACCGGTGCAACAATATTGGCCGCAGCCGAAGCGTTGCACCGCCACGACCCGACGGTCAGGCTGTCATCATTCACATTGGCGGCATCCCATCTCAGATAACCGTAACCTGACGTGAACCGTCGTCCATCTCGCGTATGGATACAGTGGCCATATCGTCAGGCAAGAGCGACAGGGCTATGTCGGGCCACTCTATCAGGCACAGGTCACCGCTGTCAAGATAATCCTCGATGCCCATGTCATATGCCTCCTCTATATCATTGAGCCGATAGAGGTCAAAATGGTATATGGTGCGGCCGTCAGCACCTACATATTCATTCACTATGGAAAACGAGGGCGATGATGTAGCATCATCCACAGCCCCGAGAAGGCGGCTTATAGCATTGATAAGCGTGGTCTTGCCGGCACCCATATCGCCCTGGAAAGCCACCACAGTCCTTGCTCCGATAGCCTCCATGACCTTGGAAGCGGCAGCATCAAGCTCATCCAAGCCCTTGATGCTTATAGTGACAGGAGATTGTAAGGTTTCGTTCATTCGGCAGTCTGTATATCCGGCATCACCTTGACGCGCACTTCGGCGATGCGGTGGTTATGGACATCGAGTATCAGGAATCGGCAACGGCCATAGACAAGCGGTTCCTTTTCCTTGGGGAAATCGCCCTTTATCGAGAGCAGCATACCTGCGAGGGTCTCATTATCAGCGGTCACCTTCTCATATTCATCTTCGTTGAGCCCGGTGATGCGGAAGAAGTCATTGAGCAGAGTCTTGCCCTCGAAGATGTATGTGTCATCGGGCAGCTTGCGGTAGGTCTTCTCTTCGGTGTCATACTCGTCATCTATGTCGCCCACTATCTCCTCGAGCACGTCCTCCATGGTGACAAGTCCCTGCGTGCCGCCGAACTCGTCTATGACGATGGCCATATGCAGGTGACGACGGCGGAAATCCTCCAGCAGGTCATCTATACGGCGCGACTCCGGCACGAAATACGGCTCCCTGAGCAATGATTGCCATGCGAAATCCTTCGGAGGCTCCACACCTATGTAAGGCAGCAGATCGCGGCTGTAGAGGACACCTTTTATGTCATCCTGCGAATCATTGACCACCGGCAGACGCGAGAAACCGCTCGAGATAACCGTCTCCATCACCTCGGCGAAATCGGCTGAAATGTCTATGTCGGTTATATCCACTCGCGGCGTCATCACCTCCGAAGCAGTAGTGTCACCGAACCGCAGGATGCCCTCAAGCATCCTTGTATCGGAGTTTTGCACATCGGCTATCTCAAGCGCATGCGTCAGGTCATCGGTCGTAACCGTCTCCTCCTGCTTGGCCACTACGCGCTTTACTATCCATGAGGATTTGACAAGCACTGACGAAAACGGACGGAAAAGACTTGACAGCAGGTGTATGCCGGGGGTGGCGAAACGCGCCCATCCGAGATTATTGGTATTGGCATAGAGCTTGGGCAAGATTTCACCGAAAAGCAGTATCAGGAACGTCAGTATGACAGTCTGGAGCACGAAGCTCGCCCAATCGGGCATACCCTCGAATATCGGCCCGAGAGCGTAGTTACACAGCACAACTATAGTCACATTGACCAGATTGTTGGCTATGAGTATGGTGGCAAGCAGACGTTCGGGCTGGGCAAGCAGCTTCAACACGCGCGACGACGGATTGCGGCTCTCTATTTCTTCTATCTGGGAGGGGGTTATGGAAAAATAGGCAATCTCACTGCCTGATACGAATCCAGAGATGACAAGGGCTATCAATGCACAGCAGAGAGCTATAATCTGTGGGACTCCGAACGATGCCGGGAGTGCCATTGTGACGAAATCATTGACAAAACAGGCCACTGTATCCATGGCCGGAAGCGGGTCAAAATCCATATAGATTTTAATTGGTGATTATGAGGGGCAAAGATACTAATATTTCGCAACAATGCCAAGCGTGACCACGGCCACTCCGCGCCATAGATGCAATACGGGCGCTCAACATATTTTAATCTCTTTTAATAGACTTGATATGAGCTATTTGCAAAGCCGGAGTGTTTGAATAATGTAACATTTCATACGCAAAGAGATAACATCCCTCGTCCTCCCTGTCTGGTAGTGATACCCGGCACGGAGGCTCTCATAAATAAATAGTTGAAACGTGGAGAGGGGGCTGCAACGAAAGCTGCAGCCCCCTCTTTTCGATATGCAGTGCCTTACATCCGGGCGACGCCGGTCACCGAGCCGATCATTCAGCAGCTCAGCAGCAGTTTCTTGGCCTCAGGCGTAAGCAGTTTCTCGATGACGAACGGAGCCAAAGGCACATCTATCTGTCCGAGTGAATACGGACCTATGTCATACGGATTGTAATGGAATACAATCTGACCGTCGGAGATAAACACATTGTGGCTCACAAACATCTGATCCATAAAGATACCGGCATTGCCCAGCTTGGCCGGACTGCTGACACCGAGCTGGTTAGCCAGAGCCTCCTCAATCAGCGGACGCAAGGCCGCATCGCTTCCGGGCTTGAAAAGTGCGTCAAAAGTAAGCACCTTGCCGGCAGCAAGATCATAGGTAAACGGCGTATAAGCCCAGTTGGGATGCGCACCGCCGGTAAACGAATAATTATAGATCTGATAGGTGACAGTCTGCTCGTTGAGCTCCGTGACTTTCACTGTAGTCTCTATGTCATAGGAGTTTACCTCATCGGTCATAGCCGGGATGGAGTCTACCGCAGTAGCTTTCACGTCTGCGCCCATGCCCATAAGGTCGTTATTGTTGACATAGGCCGACATTGCCTGCTCAATATTGTAGGGCGACTTTGTGCCGAGAGCACTTATGATGGTGTCCTGAAGAGCTATGAGATCAGACTTGCCAAACTCCACAGGCCACTGCACAGTGGCTGTAAGGGTCATGTACGCCGTATCTCCTGACGCATATATCAGCTTGTAACTCTTTGAAGCCGATTTGAGCTGCTCTCTGATTTCGAAATTGGAAATCTCCTCGCCGTCAACGGCTTTAGAGCCATTGCCCGAACATGCCGCCAGCAGGGTTGTGGCAGCAAGAGCTGAAATGATTAACGAAGCGGAAACTTTCATTGCCATACTAATTATAGGAATAACTATTTGTTGATATCACTGGTACTTTAACGTTAAAACAGACAATACGTTACGTTGGTTGCATCGAGGTATAAAAAGCAAAATGCCGATAACCTAAGGCCGCTCCATGACACAGTTAGACATGGCGGAACTCGGTTAACGGCAATTATGCCTGATTGAAAAGATGTTTTAAAGCATCGACTGCGGACAGTAGCCCGTCAGCCCTCATCGGCCATTAATTACTTGCTGGCGATAGAAGAGCTTACAGAGAGACGCAGACGACCCTTGGCGCGACGACGGGCAAGAACCTTGCGGCCATCGGCTGTAGCCATGCGGCTGCGGAAGCCGTGCTTGTTGACACGCTTGCGGTTTGAGGGTTGGAATGTACGTTTCATTGCCGTAATTGATTTATTGTGTTGTGTTTATGCTTTCTTTTTCGCAACGCACAAGACGTTTTGAGGTGCAAAGTTACATTTTTTTATTTACATCCGCAACAACCCCTACCCATTACTCTAAAAAACAGTTGTCAATATTACCCAAGCCACACACCGTCGCGACACCTCTGATGATGCAATCTCTCACCTTTTTAACCAAAAATTTTTTGGTGTTTCAAAATTCTTAAGTAATTTTGCACTGAAATTTAGTGAACATCTGTAAAAAACAGTTTCACAGTTTCAACGCATCAATGCAACAACTAATTGTATAGCTATTCTTCTATTCCCAAATCAATTCCAGCACAAGGACAACAAGAAATAAGTGAATCATAGGTTAGAGATCCGTCGGCTCGTGAAGAGTAGGCGGGTTTCATTTTTTATGGCTATATTTGTTTGCCTCTAATCCCAGACCCCTTATCTTCATGGCTGACAACTACCTCGAAAACAAGATGGAAGAACACCGCCGCGGCATAACACCGAAGTATCATCCGCGCAAGACCCCTACCGGACATGCACCGGGCTCGGTGACCTACGGCATAGGCATCCGCAGGGTATTTGTCACCGGCGGCGCCTCAGGCATAGGACGTGCTATAGTCCGTGAGTTCTGCAATGCCGGATGCAGGGTGGCTTTCTGCGACATCGACCGCAAGCGCGGCTCTGCCACCGCACAATCCACGGGGGCTCGGTTCATACCCCTTGACGTGACCGACTCCGACAAGCTTGCAGCGTGTCTCGTATCGCTCATGGATGAATGGGGCGACCTGGATATAATCATCAACAATGCCGGCATCACTGATTTCAAACCCCTGACAGACACATCGGTCGATGACCTCAACCGTGTCATAGCCACCAACGCCACCCCCATTCTGGTGACTTCACGCACTTTGGCCCTACACAGGCAGAAACAACCCGAGGCCAACCCCTATGGACGCATCATCAACATCGCCAGCACCCGGGCCATGCAAAGCGAGGCCGACACTACGGCCTACAGCGCATCCAAAGGCGCCATACTCGCCATGACCCACTCGCTGATGATGTCGCTTGCTCCCCTCCGCATCACCGTCAACTGCATCTCGCCGGGATGGATAGCCACCGAAAGCTACGGCTCCCTGTCGGAAGCCGACCACGCCCAGCACCCTTCAGGCCGGGTGGGCAAGCCGGGCGACATAGCACGCATGTGCATGACGCTCGCTCTCCCCGACAATGATTTCATCAACGGAGAAAACATCATAATTGACGGCGGCATGACCCGCAAGATGATTTACTGCTGAACGGCCTCTTCGGAGGACAAGGCCTTACGCTCCTGCTCCTGTTCCTTGTCAAAATGGTCGTATGCCTCGACTATGCGCTGCACCAGAGCATGGCGCACAATATCTTTTTTGCCAAACTCCACTTTGCCGATGCCATGCACGTCGCGGAGCACCTTGAGTGCCTGTACCAAGCCCGAGGTCACCGAACGCGGAAGGTCTATCTGGGTGACATCGCCTGTAATAATCATCTTGGCGTTCATGCCCAGGCGCGTCAGAAACATCTTGATCTGATGCGTAGTGGTGTTCTGTGCCTCGTCAAGCACTATGATTGCATCATTGAGGGTGCGGCCGCGCATAAATGCCAGCGGAGCTATCTGGATTACGTTGCTCTCCATGTATTCCTTCAGTTTCACCGCCGGAATCATATCTTCCAGAGCATCGTAGAGCGGTTGCAGATACGGATCTATCTTATCCTTCATGTCGCCCGGGAGAAAACCGAGCTTTTCGCCGGCCTCGACCGCAGGGCGGCTAAGTATTATCTTGCGTGCCTCCTTGTTTTTCAAAGCCTTCACAGCTAAGGCAATCGCCAGATATGTCTTGCCAGTACCGGCAGGACCGAGGGCAAAAGTCAGGTCGTTTTCATTAAAAGCCTCCACGAGAAGCTGCTGGTTATGGTTGCGCGGAGATATAGGCTTGCCGTTGACACCATAAATCACCACTCCGTCGCCCTTGACATCCTTTGGCTTCTCGCCACGCATGACATCTATGATGACATCCTCTGTCAGCTTGTTGTATTTGGCGCAATAAGCCTCCAGCTCTTTGATTTTCTGCTCGAACATGGCCGTATCCTCCTCATCGCCAAGCACTCTGAGCACCGAGCCGCGGGCAGTGACCCTCAGTTTCGGGAACAGGTTGCGTATGAGCTGCATGTTGGAGTTGTTGACCCCGTAGAAACTTACCGGGTCCACATTGTCGATGATAACTATCCGTTCGATCATAAGAAAATACAGAAAAAGAATACAGTGTCCTGACTTGATAAAAACAGTGCAAATATATGCACTTTCATCCTATTTAACATCCATTCGTCCCTATTTGTTATCATACTGCGCATCCAATGTTGCATGGCGGTGTTGCGATTTAAAATATTATGCGTACCTTTGCACCATCTACCAGCCCGGATGGCGGAATCGGTAGACGCGACGGTCTCAAACACCGTTGGAGCAATCCATCCCGGTTCGATCCCGGGTCCGGGTACATAAGAAGAGGACTCTCGTTTTGAGAGTCCTCTTCTTATGTACCCTCCACCCGTAAATTTCATAATAAGAAGTATGCTTTGGTTTGCCGATTTATTTGAGGAGCTGCGACAGCATCCCACCACTGGCACAGGGCACGTTGAACAACTAAAAGGCAATCGATCCAGCTTATGGAGCCGAGAAATCAACAAAGGCGACCGATTGATTTGCGGCATTGAAAACGACAAAGTAATCGTTTACGTTGTTTCGCTTAAAGGTCATTACGGGGACAAATAAAAGTGCAACAATATAACAATTTTTCTGACGTATAGGGCTATAGTATTTGCGTAGGGGCAGAAATTACGCTGATGGACGGGATGCTATTTGGGTGGTTGGTGGGAATTTGCTAAATTTGTAGATTGAAAGCTCATATACATTCCTTGCGTCCTGCGCCATCAGGTTTACGGCCACATAATCTGCAAAATACACCAGGCCGGCAGGATGCGCCAACACTGTATCGATACGACACATATGAAAGTTCTGAAATTTGGCGGCACATCGGTAGGCACTGTCGAGAGTCTGCGCAATGTCAAAAAAATCGTCGAAGGTATCCCCGGCCGCAAAGTCGTGGTGGTATCAGCCCTCGGCGGCATCACAGACCAGCTCATAGCGACTGCACACCTTGCCGTCAAAGATGACATATCCTATCTGGAGTCATACGCACGCATAGTGCAACGCCACGTAGATGTAATCGAGGGCATAGTCCCCGAAGCACGCCGCAACGAGACAATGGACAAGGTGCGGCTGCTCCTTGACGAACTCGCCAACATCTACCGCGGCGTGACCCTGCTGCGTGACCTGTCGCCACGCGCTCTCGACATCATCGTCAGCTATGGCGAACGCCTCTCAAGCGTCATAATCAGCAACATCATCGAGGGGGCCACACACTTCGACTCCAGAAACATCATCAAGACCACTACCAACACCTACGGCCAGCACATCCTCGACAACGAGCTGACTCAGGGGCTGATACACGCTGCATTTGACGGAGACGCATGGACCACCGCCGTCATGGGAGGTTTCATATCGTCAGACTCCAAAGGCGACGTCACCAACCTCGGACGCGGAGGCAGCGACTACACCGCCTCAATCATGGCGGCGGCTCTTGACGCCGATGTGCTGGAGATATGGACCGATGTGGACGGCTTTATGACCGCCGACCCCAAGGTAATCAACTCGGCATATGTGATTGACCACCTGTCGTTTACCGAAGCCATGGAGCTTTGCAACTTCGGCGCCAAGGTCATTTATCCACCTACAATCTACCCCGTCTACCACAAGAATATACCCATCTTAGTCAAAAACACCTTCAACCCTGCGGCTCCCGGCACCTGCATCAGCAATGAAAGCGGCAGCGACGGACAGCTCATCAAGGGCATCTCGTCAATAAACGACACATGCCTTGTGACCATCACGAGCCTCTGCATGGTGGGTGTCATCGGCGTAAACGCGAGGATATTCTCGGCTCTCTCGCGCAACGGAGTGAGCGTGTTCCTGGTGTCACAGGCGGCGAGCGAAAACAACACCTCCATAGCAGTCCGCAACGCCGATGCCGAGCTGGCTGTCAAGGTACTCAGCGAGGAATTTGCCGAAGAACTTTCAAGCGGCATGTTCAACAGCATCAAGGCCGAGCCCGACCTTGCCACCGTGGCCGTCGTAGGCGAGAAGATGAAGCATACCACCGGCATCGCCGGCAAACTTTTCAACACCCTCGGCTCCAACGGTATCAACGTCATCGCATGCGCCCAGGGTGCGTCGGAGACCAATATCTCGTTTGTCATCGACAAGAAGAGCCTCCGCAAGGCCCTCAACGTAATCCACGACTCGTTTTTCCTCTCCGAAAGTTCCGTGCTCAACCTCTTCCTCGTGGGCATAGGCAATGTAGGCCGTAGCCTCCTGAGCCAGATAAGCAAGCAGCAGGACGAACTGCTGCGCAACAAAAACCTGCGCCTCAACGTAGTGGGTATCGCATCGAGCAAACGCGCCATCTTCGACCGTAACGGCCTTGACACAGCCGATGCCCACAACCTTCTTAAAGAGAAAGGCATAGATGCCAATCCGCAAATCATCGTCGACGAGGTGCTTAAGATGAACATCTACAACTCGGTATTTGTGGACTGCACGGCGAGCGCTGACATCGCAGCTCTATATTCCACGCTACTATCCCATAACGTCAACGTCGTGGCAGCCAACAAAATAGCCGCCTCAAGCGACTACGAAAGCTACAAGGAGCTTAAGACGATAGCCCGCAAAAAGGATGTCAAGTTCCTATTCGAGACCAATGTTGGCGCAGGTCTGCCCATCATCAACACCATCAACTCGCTCATCAACTCCGGCGACAAGATTCTCAAAATAGAGGCGGTGGTTTCAGGCACCCTCAACTATATCTTCAATGTCCTGAGCAAGGATGTACCGCTGAGCCGGGCCATCCTTATGGCACAGGAGGCCGGATACACCGAGCCAGACCCGCGCATAGACCTCTCAGGCAAGGACGTGATACGCAAACTGGTGATTCTCGCCCGTGAAGCCGGATACAAGGTAGACCAGGCCGATGTGGTGCGCAACCTCTTTGTCCCCGAAAAATATTTTGACGGCTCGATAGAGCAGTTCTTTGAAAATATCAAGTCGCTTGACGGCGAATTTGAGCGGCACCGTGCCGAAGCGGCAGCCAACGACGAGCACTTCCGATTCGTGGCGACCCTCGAAAACGGTGCGGTCAGCGTAGGCCTCAAGCGTGTAGGGCATAACCACCCCTTCTACTCGCTTGAAGGAAGCAACAATGTAATCCTCCTCACCACAGAGCGTTACAAAGAGTACCCTATGGTCATCAAAGGCTATGGAGCCGGTGCCGAAGTCACAGCCGCCGGTGTATTCGCCGACATAATCAGCATCGCCAACATCCGATAAGCAATACGACACATGAAACATATAATCGTACTCGGCGACGGCATGGCCGACGAACCATGCGAGGCTTTGGGCGGACTGACTCCGCTTGAGGCGGCCGACACCCCCACTCTCGACATGATGGCTGAGCATGGACGCCTCGGTCTGCTCGCCACTGTCCCCGAAGGGATGCACCCGGGCAGCGAAATAGCCCACCTGTCACTTCTGGGCTACGATGTACCCAAGGTATTCGAGGGGCGCGGCTCGCTTGAAGCAGCAAGCATGGGCATAGGCATAGAGCCTGACGAGATGGCCGTGAGGTGTAACCTCATATGCATCAACCCCGACGGCACCATAAAAAACCATTCAGCCGGCCATATCACCACCGAAGAAGCCGACGAGCTGATCGGCACTCTCAATACACGTCTCGCCGACGGGCGTTTCAAAATCTATACAGGTGTAAGCTACCGCCATCTGCTCAAAATCAAGGACGCAGACAAACGCATCTCATGCACCCCTCCCCACGATGTGCCCGGCGCACCGGCAATGGATGTGATGGTAAAGGCCGATGTGCCTGAAGCCGAAGAAACAGCCGACTATATCAACTCTCTCATACTCGACTCGCAGGAGATACTGCGTGACCATCCCGTCAACCTCCGGCGCATAGCCGAGGGCAAAGACCCGGCCAACAGCATATGGCCGTGGAGCCCGGGCTACAAACCATCGATGGAGACCATGATGACCCTATTCGGCATCAAAAAGGGAGTGGTCATCTCAGCCGTCGACCTGATCCGCGGCATAGGTGTCTATGCCGGACTCAAACCGGTGATAGTTCCCGGTGCTACAGGTCTCGCCGACACCAACTACGAGGGCAAGGTACAGGCTGCCATAGATGCTCTCAAGGGTGATGCCGACTTCGTATTCCTGCATATAGAGGCAAGTGACGAGGCCGGACACGAAGGTGACGCCGCCCTGAAAAAGACCACGGTCGAATACCTTGACCGCCGGGTGCTTCGTCCGCTGCTTGATGCGGTCAGCGAGATGGACGAGGATGTGGCCATAGCCGTCCTCCCCGACCATCCCACCCCCTGCCATCTGCGCACCCATACCAGCCATCCTGTTCCCTTCCTCATCTACCGCTCCGACGTCGCCCCCGACGAGGTGAAGCATTACACCGAAGCTGAAGCTGCCGCAGGTGGCTACGGACTGATGCAGGGCGATGAATTCATCCGCGAATTTCTAAAATAACTCATATATACTGATGAGCCAGCATATAAAATACTATAGCACATCGGGCAACGCTCCGATGGCCACCCTCGAGGAGGCGGTGGTCCACGGCCTTGCCTCTGACAAGGGTCTGTTCATGCCTGAGACCATAGGTCTGCTCCCTCAGGCGTTTTTCAACAACATAGGCGAGATGAGCCTCACCGACATAGCCTATGTCGTGGCCAACACCCTCTTCGGCGGCGACATAAAGAGCGAGGAACTCAAGCGCATCGTCAGCGAAACGCTCAATTTCGACATACCTCTGGTCCACGTGGCCGAAAACCGCTACTCGCTTGAGCTGTACCACGGACCTACGTTGGCATTCAAAGATGTAGGCGCACGCTTTATGGCTCGTCTGCTCGGCTATTTCAACGCCAAGCGCGGCAACGGACGCATGGTCAATGTGCTTGTAGCCACCTCGGGCGACACCGGCAGCGCGGTAGCCAACGGTTTCCTCGGCGTAGAGGGTGTCAGAGTGTTTGTGCTCTATCCCAAAGGCAAGGTCAGCCGCATCCAGGAGGCGCAATTCACTACCCTCGGGCAAAACATCACAGCACTTGAGGTCAACGGCACATTTGATGACTGTCAGGCTCTCGTCAAACAGGCGTTCATGGATGCCGAACTCAACGAGGCGATGCAGCTCACCTCTGCCAACTCCATCAATGTGGCGCGGTTCTTGCCCCAGATGTTCTACTACTTCCATGCCTACGCACAGCTCGCGGCAAAAGGCCTGCGCACCGACAATGTGGTGGTGGCCGTCCCCAGCGGCAATTTCGGCAACATCACTGCCGGACTTATAGGCAAACGCATGGGTCTGCCCATCAAGCGTTTTATCGCCGCTAACAATGCCAATGACATCTTCTACCAATATCTCCAGACCGCCAAATACAATCCCCGTCCATCCATAGCCACTATAGCCAACGCTATGGACGTGGGCGATCCGAGCAACTTCGCGCGTGTACTCGATCTCTACGGCCATGACCACTCGCGCATCGCTGCCGAAATATCAGGCTGCACATACACCGACGAGCAGATAGCCGACACCCTCCGTGAAACGCTTGATAAGGAGGGCTATCTCCTTGACCCTCACGGAGCTGTGGCTTACCGCAGTCTGCTTGAAGGCCTTGCTCCTGACGAAACAGGCATATTCCTTGAAACAGCCCATCCGGCCAAATTCAAGGAGACGGTAGAATCCATCACCGGACGCGAAGTCGACATACCGGCCCGGCTCAATGCATTCCTCAAAGGCGAAAAGCAGTCCATACCCATGCAACGCGCTTTTGCTCCATTCAAGAAATTCCTCCTCTCACAGCAATGAATCTCCGCATAATGCCGCCTGACGGCATATTGGAAGCGACCATAACGCTCCCTTCGTCAAAAAGCCTCTCAAACCGGGCGCTCATCCTGCGTGCCCTGACTCCGTCGGGCCAAGGCTCCATCAACAATCTGGCCCGGTGTGATGACACAGAAGTCCTCTCGGCAGCCCTTGCCAAGGGTGCTGAGGTGCACGAAGTCAATATCGGGGCTGCCGGCACAGCCATGCGTTTCCTGACCGCCTACTATGCGACTTTAGACGGCTGCGACGTGGTGCTTGACGGAAGCGAGCGTATGCGACGCCGCCCTATCAGTGCCCTTGTGGATGCGCTGCGTCAGGCCGGAGCCGACATTGACTATGCAGCCGAGGAAGGGTTCCCTCCCCTGCGCATACGTGGCCGCAAACTGACAGGCGGCGAGGTGAAAGTAAAGTCCGACATCAGTTCCCAGTATATATCGGCCCTGCTTATGGCCGGTCCTTTGATGGCAGACGGCCTGAAGCTGACCCTTGAAGGGGAAATAGCTTCACGTCCCTACATACTGATGACTCTCGGCATGATGGCCGAGCGCGGTGTCGAGGCCGACTTCACAGGCAACACAATCACTGTCCCTGCGGCCTCATACCTTCCGGGGGATTTCACCATCGAGGGTGACTGGAGCGCAGCGGCGTTCTGGTACGAGATAGCAGCTGTAAGCAGCGGTTTCGTGGGCCTCAACGGAGTGAAATTGCCGAGTCTGCAAGGCGACTCCGTGGTGAGCAAGATATATGCCCATCTCGGCATCACCACCGAGGACGGCGAAGATGCGGATATGGATCTGCTCGCGTCTCCTGACCAGGATGCCCGTCTCAACTACGATTTTTCAGACTGCCCCGACCTCGCTCAGGCTGTCATAACCACATGCTCACTGCTCGGCATCCCATTCAGATTCACCGGATTGCGCTCACTCCGCATCAAGGAGACCGACCGCATAGAGGCCATGCGCCGCGAACTGCTCAAAATCGGCGTCCCGGTGGCCGTCACCGGCGATGACCTGATGGAGTGGGAAGGGAAACGAACTCCCATATTCGAGATGCCTAATTTCGACACCTACGATGACCACCGCATGGCCATGGCTCTCGCCGCCGTAAGCATATTCATCCCCGGCATCATAATTAATGACGCACAGGTGGTGAGCAAGAGCTACCCCACATTCTGGGACGACATGCGCAGTGCCGGATTCTCCGTCGTCGATGCTTCGGAGCCTTACGAGGAAGAAGCAGCCCGGGAGGCCACGGAAGACTAACAAACCTCATCTCCATGCTGCCGCTCATTCTGCTCATACTCTGGATAGCCCTGACGCTCTACATCTTTTACCGCTACTCACAGTGGCGCAAACGCCGTGCCGTAGCCCGACCGTCATCTACCTCCGCCACAGCATCTGAGTCTGCTCCGGCAGCCGACTCCTGCCATTCACACTCGGGCATATGCTGCGGACTGCATGCCATATGCGAGAAAGGGCTGCCAAAATCGGCCGATGACCTCTATTTCGACGACGAGGAACTTGACCGATTCCAGGGCAAACACCCATCGGACTATACAGATGACGAGATAGAGGAATTCAGGGAGGTGATGATGACCGTCCCGGCCGACGAACTCGGTCTGTGGGCTCGCTGCATAGGGATGCGTCATCTGATGCTGCCTGAGCCTGTGCGTGACGAACTGTTGCTGCGCATGCGTGAAAACGACGATTCTACCACCGCGCATATTTCCTGATTGTCATGGAAATTCTCAATTACGGATTTTTTCAAAATGCTCTATGGGGCATAGGGCTCATCAGCATCACCGCCGCCATAATAGGCGTCTACGTGGTGTGCCGCCGCATGGCCGCGCTGGCCGGAGGAGTGACCCACGCATGTTTCGGAGGTCTCGGACTCGGCTACTTTCTGGGATGGAATCCGCTGTGGCCGGCGATGGCTTTTGCCATAGGGTCATCTCTGCTTGTGGAACGCATGTCGGCCGGTGGCCGTGTGAGATCCGACTCCGCCATCGCGGTAGTATGGGCGATAGGCATGGCCATAGGAGTGCTGTTTGTGTTTATGACTCCGGGATATGTGCCCGAACTAACCACTTTCCTTTTCGGCAACATACTGACCATCAGCACTGCTGACCTCGTCATGGAAGCCATATACGCTGCCATCTTGCTTGTGGTCATTGCCATAGGCCACCGCCAGATAGTGGCATGTGCTTTTGACCCCGATTTCGCCCGAGTCAACGGACTGCATGTATCGGCCATCAATCTGATGATGACAGTCATTGTCGGCATAGGCATCGTACTGACCATACGCCTCATCGGAGTAATGCTGCTGATGTCGACCCTCGTCCTCCCTGCCCTCGCAGCCGAGAACCTGACGCGACGCTATGCACCCATGACCCTGACCGCCATAGCCATCAGCCTGTTCACATCCTATGCAGCCCTCCTCCTCAGCACAGCCGTAGATGTCCCCTGCTCGGCCTTCATAGTCATCTTCCAAGCCGCCGCCTACGCCCTGACCCTCCCCCTGCGCCACCGTCGCTGACCACCACCATCAGGAGACATTACATGCCATAACTACCGGCATCAGCTGACAGCATTACGTAAGTCAATCAGTCACGGCTCGGACCGAAAAACCTAATGTCCTGTAGTCATAGTCACGGTCTATATCCACATCTCCGCTGCTGAAATTGATAAAATAGGTATATTTCCCTATATGGTCACCGATTCTATAATATCCATTATCGTTACAATAAGAAAGCCCACCATACCCAGTATCATCACATTTACGGCCGCTGGCTGGCATAAAAATTGAATTTCCGTTAGGTCCAGTCACTTGATAACCATTGACGCCATCAATATTTGTCCACCTCCAGTCACAGTGGTCAACAAGTTCATTTAGCTCTGCATAAGTAGGCATGCGCCATGAGCCGCCCCATTTGACATGGGCAACATCTTTATCAGTACCACATAGATTCATATCCACATGATTAGGATTGGGGTCTATATAGTTCTCAATCGTGTAATAATCCTTCTCCTCGATCTCGCCTCAGGCATAATAACCCCCGTAATCTGTGGAGGAAACAGCCCCCACATTGCAAGCTGCCCATCTGACACTCAACCCAAGGTCTACCGCCTCATGTCCTTGCAGATCGCCTCCGTCATCGTTTTTGACATCAAAGGTTATCTCCTTTATCTTAGCTATGTCTACGACCTGCATAGATCCGTCGTTCATTTCTATTTTCATCACCTCGGTTTCAGCATTAGCCACAGCTACGGTTGCTGAAAATGATGACAGCGCATATCATTTCATACCTCGTCATCTCTGTATCTTGATTGATTTGTTGTTGACCTTCACGATGTACACTCCTTTGGGCTTAGAGGCCAGCGAGACACGTCCGAATCCCATGGCTACCAAAGCCCCTGACATGTCGTAGACATGGATTTCCTCTCTTGCGCAAATAAACTGATGTCCTTCGTAGCGAAACATTATGTCGCAGTCGGCGTTAACGTCCCATTCATCCAGAGAGACCGTGAAATCCACCGCCTTTACATCGTCACGTTGATACTCCGACGTCACTTTTGATGTCGCCACCAACATATTATCACCAGAAAATGATATGATAGGCTTTTCGCCGAGACGATAACCCTCAACCCTCCCATTGTTAAGAGTGACGCGCAAATAACTATTGGCACCTGTCGCAAACAGACCACCTGTAAGCAACGCCAACAAAACATACAGTTTTCTCATAGTTCAGATTAGTTTATTACAACACTCACAAATATACCCACAATACGGCAAAAACCGATACACTTTCCCGTAATAAATTCTTTTACACCTCCGCGTAAACCTGACACCACAAATCAGTTAACTTAAGAAGTTGCGCTC
Source organism: uncultured Bacteroidales bacterium (assembly GCA_900539915.1). Taxonomy (GTDB): domain Bacteria; phylum Bacteroidota; class Bacteroidia; order Bacteroidales; family Muribaculaceae; genus Amulumruptor. The sequence goes on from UQDU01000004.1 coordinate 85,156, forward strand.
ATCGCAGTAGGGAGGGTGTTGCAGACCCTCAAACTTGTAGGGATTCACCATGGTGCAGCCCTACAAGTTGACAGTATTTTCAACATTTACTCTACAATTTGACGGTTTGTTGCTCCGCCTTATATACTTTCACTGCGGGACTCGGGAGGGGGTGTCAGCGGTATTCCCCCAACGCTTTGCGGTAGACGCTGAGGAGGTCGGCAGTGAACTTCGCCGGGGTGAAACGCGCCACATAGCCGCGGCCGGCATCGACCATGGCTGTCCGCAGCGAGCCATCGTCAAGCAGACGGCTGACGGCAAAGGCCATCTCCTCTACATCATCGGGATGCACATACAGGGCGCCCGGGCCTCCTGCCTCCTCAAGGCATGTGCCGGTGCAAGCCACTACAGGCGTACCGCAATTGATGGCTTCGATGACAGGGATGCCGAAACCCTCCATGCGCGAGGTGTATGCAGCCACGGTAGCCCCGGCATACAGAGCCGGCAAATCGGCAAACGGAGCATCATGCACAAAAACGACCCTTTCGCCGAGGCGTTTTTCGCGCACAAACCGCGTCAATTCGTCCATATAGGCAGTGGCACGCCCTACTATCACCGCCTTGACATCATTGGGAAGCTGTGGCAGCGCAGCGAGCGTAAGCATCTGGTTTTTGCGCGGCTCTATGGTGCCCACACTGACTATATACCTCTCAGGCAGGGAATATTTACACCTCACTGCAGCTATCTCGCAGTCAGTGACAGGACGGAGAAAGCCGGCATCGCACCCCTGATAGACCACATCTATTTTATCAGGTGCAATCCCGTAGGATGATATGATGTCACGGCGCGTGGCCTCCGAGACAGCGATAACGCGCGTGGCGGTCTCGGCCGCACGGCGGAACTTGAAATCATAGATAAGCCTGTCGGCACGCTTATATCCGCGAGTAAAGTGCTTGAATATCAGATCGTGGATAGTGACGACCGTAGGTATCCCGGCACGTGAGATGTCAAGGGGGAGCTCATTACTCAATCCGTGAAACAGGCCAACTCCGTCGGCTATCACATCGGAGGTGATGCCACGCTGCACGCGCCATACACCCGACACCCGGGGCCACACACGACCCCGTGGCAGCCGCATCTCCACATTGCCATGAGCCAGCACAGGAGCGAGGCGCGACGAATGGCGCATACGCGGAGCATAGAGCAGCAGACGGTCGTCAGGCAATGCGCTTGCCAACGCATCTATCACCAGACGGCTGTAATTGCCCAATCCGGTGAAATTATTTACTGCCCTCTTGGCATCAAACCCGATAATCATACCAATCAAGGACGCGCGAAATAGAATATCACAGGCTCTGACTGGCCGGGCCAGTTGACCTTGACGGCATCCATGCCGTCGACCTGTGCCTGACCTATGATCTCAGAGGGTTGCAGATAGTTTCTCACAAATGCCAGAGCATCTTCAGTAGTGAGCACGATAAAAGGCTCCTCGCCTGTGACACCGCTGCCCGACGAGAATATCAGCGTACAGATGGCGTCAATGCGTTTCTGGAAATCAGCCGCACGGGCCTTGATACGCGGTTCCGGACTGCTGGCCGCTGCGACATAGCCGCGGAAAAGCTGGTTGAGGGCCACAGGGTTCTCGCGAAGCACGGCATCGACCAGTGTCAGCGTGGCCGGATAGTCCTTCTTGGCATATGCAGCATCCACATCCGGATAGTTAGCCGCAGGTTTGTGTCCCGGCACATAGGCCTGACCGTAGTACACCACAGCCATTTCGGCAGGTGTCAGGGCCTCACCCTTCTCATACTTTGCCACGAGAGCATTGCGTTTCTCGGGGGTCTTGGTTACGACCGATGCAAGAGCCTTGCGGTCAACCTTTATACGTTCGGTAGCCATGACAGCACCGGCAGTAAGCATTACTGCCATAAATGCAATGATGAATTTTCTGATAGTCATATACATAATATTTAGAGGGTGTTTAATAACAAAAGTTAAATCCTGAGCTGCGGATTTTGAGATGGATTCGGGTCTGTGCTGTCATCGACGAAGTCGCTTTGCTTGCAAAGAACGAGCATAGCGGGCTATGTGACTGAGGCAAAGACCCGAAGACGCTCAAAAGCCGCA
>UQDU01000005.1 GCA_900539915.1 uncultured Bacteroidales bacterium
GACATGCCATGGCATGTCCCTACTACATAGGAACGCCATTCGAGCATTTACGCTTTCTTAATTAAACAGCATTGGGATGCACCCTGGTGCATCCGCCAACAAGCAGACAATCAGTATATGTATATCGGCTGCACCAGGGTGCAGCCCTACAATTTGACAGCTTTGCAACACCCTCTGCAATGAAGAGTGCTTTGTCGGGATCCAAGCTATCTATGGGGCGGTTTAGTCATCTGCCAGCATCGATGACAGGATCTCGTCAGCTTTCTGCTGGCCTAACGAGGCGCGGATGATAGCCTTGGCAAACTTCAGGGTTGTGCCGGGTCCCTCCGATGTTATCACATTGCCGTCTATGACCACAGGCTCTTTGACATACGTTCCCCCGTTGGACTCTATCATCTCGCCGAGACCGGGATAGCATGTGGCTTTCTTGCCCTTGAGGATGCCTGTGGGGGCAACCACTACCGCCGGACCGGCGCATATGGCAGCAACCTTGCCTCCGCGCTCTGACTGTTTCTTGATGATTTCGTTGACCACGGGAGATGCGTGAAGATTGTCGGCTCCGGGTTGTCCGCCGGGGATGATGATCCACTCGGCATCGGCCGTATCTATATCCGCGAGCAGCGAGTCGGCCACCACCGTCTGGCCGGTAACGCCTGTGACAGTTTTCGTGTCGGCAACAGCCACCTCAACGACTTTCATTCCGGCACGACGCATGGCATCGACCGTGGCCAATGCCTCTATTTCCTCGAAGCCGGGCGCGAGGAATATGTAGGATGTCTGTGACTTCATAGTGAACGACATTATTAATCCGAGTAAAAGCAATAAATATCTCATATGCTTGAATAACACGGCCCCCTTCACATAGGTTTATCCGCGCCGCATGTTTAGGTATTTCAATAATTTTTGCATGAATTTTTCTGAAGAACCTTTTCAAAATGTCAAATTTTATTAGTAATTTCACGGCCACATAACGCTTCGCAAGCAAGCCACGTCTGTAGGGGTGAGGTTCCGACCTAGCCTCCAGTCCGGGGTCAGCGGAGCGGGATGTATAAAACATACATAAGAAAGCGTTTATCCGCGCTGATTCTTGACCATTGGAAATTCTCGCAAAATTTCAAATCGTAGTCAAGGGTTGAGCAACGGTAGATGCCCGTGGATATGTAATTATCTTGCTTTCGGCACGATGTTTCGCGAGAAACAAAGCCGGACGCATTGATTGCATATACAGGCGTGGGCTTCTGCGTTGCCGTCCGACTACGATTAGGCAATGCGAGAAGCCTCCAATGGTAGGACGGTAACAGATACAGATTCCTACGCTTTTTTGTCAACAATTCATGTCCAACTCCGGGGATATCTATAGGACACAAACTAACGCAATGAGCGAAAAGAAACGAAAAGAGGAATTGCAATCTCGCCGTCAATTCTTCAAAAATGCTGCAAAGGCTACTTTGCCAATAATTGGAGCAATAGTAGCAGCAAACATTCCTTTAATATCCAGAGCCTCTGAAACTGGGACAGAAATCGAATATGGTTGTGACTGGGGCTGCACAGGAGGATGTTCTGGCTCTTGCGGTCGCGTATGTTCATCTGGATGCACTAATAGTTGCGCCGGATCTTGTTCAGGGGCATGCAAAGGATATTGCCAAGGGTATTGTAAAGGAACTTGTTCAGGTGGTTGCAGTGGATACAGTTACTAATTTAACCAAACAAACCGGACGTTCTTGGCAAGCTGGTCTTGCCAAGAACATTACCTTTATCGTTACCAAAGATTGTCAACTCGCTTGTAAATATTGCTACCTTGTAGGTAAAAATGACAAGGAACGTATGACGTGGCCAGTTGCAAAGAAAGCCATTGACTATCTTCTTGCCCATGAACAGGATTTTAAAGAAAAATCCGTAATCTGGGATTTTATCGGTGGAGAACCATTCCTTGAAATAGAATTAATCGATAGAATATGCGATTATTTAAAGACTGAGATGTTTCGATTAAACCACCACTGGTTTGAATCTTACCGTTTCTCGTTTTCCACGAATGGAATCAATTATGACTCTCCCAAAGTACAGGATTTTATCTCCAAAAATAAACAACACCTATCAATAGGCATTACAATAGATGGTACAAAAAAGAAGCATGACTTAAATCGCGTTTGGAAAAACAATGAGATACGAGGTAGTTACGATGATGTAGTTAAAAATATACCGTTATGGCTATCTCAGTTTCCGGCTGGAGGAACTAAAGTGACAATCAGTTCGGCAGACATCCCTTATATTAAGGAAAGTGTTTTACATCTATATTCTCTCGGGATTCACGAAGTCAATATAAATGTAGTATTTGAGGATGTTTGGAAGGATGGAGACGACCTTCTTTTCGAACAACAATTAATAGATTTAGCCGATTCTATCATTGATGGGAAATTATATGAAAATTTCGCATGTTCGTTTTTTGCAGAATTCATCGGAAAACCAATGGACTTAGAGACGGATAACCAAAATTGGTGTGGAGCTGGCAAAATGTTGGCAATAGATGCATCTGGGAAATTTTACCCATGCACCCGATTTGCAGCATATTCTCTCCGAGAAAAGAGTCCTATAATCATTGGAAATGTTGATGAAGGAATTAACCGTAATCTGTTACGTCCATTCCTTTCGCTTGACCGTATTACGCAATCGCCGCAGAAATGTATTGATTGCGAAGTAGCAAGTGGTTGCGCTTGGTGCCAAGGTGAAAATTACGATGCAGCCGCCACGGATACTATCTTTCAACGTTCAACGGCAATATGCAAAATGCATAAGGCTCGTGTTCGCGCCAATAATTACTATTGGAATAAGTTGTACCGCAAACTTGAACAAGAAAAAAAGGATGAGCCATGCTGAAATATCTAATTGTACTTCTTGATGACAATGCAGTGTCGTATTGCCATTATTCGCCTAAAGCAGACACTGGTATTTCCATCTCGTCTGACTTGTTGAAGAAAACGATTTTTTTTGCAATGAAGGAGAATCTCTCCGTACAGTTCGTCTATTCAAGGAACGATGTGCCAGATGAGATTGCTTCTTTAATTGACACAATTGACCATACTGATATTGCCCCTACAGATGCCGATATAATAGTAATAAATGGCTGGGATGAGGTATCAGTGAGTAACTGTGCCAGAGGACGCTCCTATGTAATACGTACCCGATTTGAAGACCTCCTGAGTAACGACGAGACACTTAAGTCTATTCTTACAACTACTGATAGGATTAACATAGTGATAACCGATGTTGAAAAATTTTCGGATCTTAGTATCGGGAAATATCAGGCATTTTTGGACGGTCTAATTCCAATTATTGTCGAAGAATATAAGGCTGGTCATCAAGTTCAATTAAATCTTTTGACCGACCGCCTGATGCTAAAAGAGATGAACAATTGCAATGCTGGACATGAGTCAATAACTCTTGCCCCAGATGGGAAATTCTATGTCTGCCCGGCATTCTATCTTAATAGCGAACAAAGCATTGGTGATATAGATAATGGTCTTGACATCAAGAATCCTCAGCTATACAAGCTGGATCATGCACCGATATGTCGCGTATGTGATGCTTTCCAGTGTAAGAGATGTATATGGCTTAATAAAAAGATGTGTCGGGAGGTAAACACACCAAGTCACCAACAATGTGTCATGGCACACATTGAGCGTATTGCCTCTAAAAAACTGCTTGATGAGTTTAGAAAGATAGACAACTCTTTCATGAGTGAGATAGATATACCAGAAGTGGAATATCTCGATCCCTTTGATAAAGTAACAAAACAAAAATAATAGATAATGAGAAAAGAAGTAGGTCGTGTCACCGAACAGGAACGCGATGAAATTCAAACGCTCTTTGAGCGACGCAATGGGCTGAGTGAATTGGCCAAGATACTTACTGCTGACAACACGGAACTATATGAACGCCTTGTAAACGATATCGGCGAAACTTCTACGAAGTTTCAACAATGGTGGAACCGCATGGGCGATAAATATCATTGGGAAAGTGCCGAGAATGGCAACTGGGAGATAGATTTCAATGAATGTAAAATCTACTTAGTCACACTTATATGATAGTATGTATGATTGGAGCGACTGAGATTATACTCATAAGCGCCGTAATCCTCCTTATTTTTGGAGGAAAGAAATTGCCTGAGCTTATGAAAGGTATGGGTAAAGGCGTTAAGAGCTTCAAGGAGGGTATAAATGAACCATCCGAAGAAGAAATGAATCGTCGAGTCGAGGAAGAAGTGCAGCGACGTGCAGATGCAGAAGCTAAAGGACTGAAAAAAGAGGCCAAAGAAAATATTGATAGACGTGAATGAGCAACCATCCGAAGGCAGTCTTCTTACATTTGGAGGGCATCTTGAAATACTACGCAAGATGCTCTTCCGGATTATTGCGGTAGTAATAATCCTTGCTACCATAATTTTTTGTTTCAAAAAGGAAACGTTTTCCATTCTCCTTGCTCCACAACATTCCGACTTTTGTACTTTTAAACTGATTGAACATTTGTTTCAGATATTAGGTCTGAATTTTCATTTTGATGAATACAATGTTTCACTTATTAGTACAGAACTATCAGCACAGTTCATGACACATATTACTGTCTCATGCGTACTGGCAGTCTTATTGGCATCTCCCTATATAGTTCTTGAACTGTTTAGATTCATATCGCCGGCCCTATATGAGAGCGAGAAAAAGAAATCTTATATTGTAGCAATTGTCATCTATGCACTATTCATTATCGGGCTATTGATGAGCTATTTTATTCTCTTCCCGATATCATTCCAATTTCTCGCTACATATCAGGTTGATGAGTCTATCACAAATACAATCACGCTGGACTCCTATATCTCGACATTCACGATTCTTACTTTCCTAATGGGTATAGTGTTTCAACTTCCAGTATTAGCATATGTACTTGGCAAAATGGGATTTATTGACTCGGATTTGTTGCGTAAATATCGTGCGTATGCATTGGTCATTATCATGATAATAGCTGCAATCATAACACCCCCCGATATATTTACCTTGGTTTTAGTAACTTTCCCGATATATGGTCTGTATGAAGCAAGTATTTTAGTACTTCGTGGAATTAAGTCATAAGAGGGGAGGTTGAGCAGCAACAACCTACATTAGGAATAACTGCATCTTCTTTAATATAAGTATTAATTTTATATATCTTCCTTCCAGCTGTCGGCACTGCTGATGGGAGTGCCCTCAAAAACCGTGGAGCGTATGGAGGCTACTGGTCCGGGACGCTACGTGATACCGATGACCACAATACGGCTGCCAACCTCTACTTTGTGAAGTCGATGAAGTCCACACAGTATTCTAACCGTTATATAGGCCGCGCCATCAGAGGCGTGCACCCTAAAGACTAATAGTTAGGCACTTTATATTATTTGAAGCCGCGGCCTCCGTGATGGAAGTCGCGGCTTTTGCTATCTTCAAGGTTTTAGTGGGATGTTTGGTCAAGTAGGGCGCAGAAGCCTTGTTTGTTGAATTGGTAGTACATCTCGATGCGCTGGGGGGTGTCGTCGGCATTTGTGCCGTGGTTATGCTCGTTGAGCGGCATTCCGCAGCTCTGACAGAATTTCTGGTCCATATGTTTAGTTCCTGTTGGTTATATGATTCCGGTACCTGACGTGCCGTCTGACACCAAATGTACGCACTCCTGTCTACAAATCCAAATTTCGGGTCGGAGGGTCCGGTGTGAGGGGCCGGTGCCGTATCAAAACCTGTTTTTGTCCGTGTTGCCGGCTCCGTGTCCTTTATAGCGAGAGCGAGCGGAATTGAGGTTGTATCTGACGGTGAGCGACAGGTCTCGCGTGTCATAGTATTTCTTCACCGACATGCAGCTCATCGCATCGTAGGAAATAATTTCCTGGCGCCATGTGTCAAATACATCATTGAGCTGCAACTTGCCGCTTATGCCGGCTGTTTATTGTGCTTGGTGGTTTATCTGCCGCTATCAACCGATGTGTAGGGCATGATAATGTTGTTTGGTCATCAGGTAAATGTGCTCTGTGCGTTTGTCGCCGAGCGGAGACAGGATGTCGGTGTCGGTGTGATGGAACTTAAAGCCGCATTTCTCGCAGACACGTTGTGATTTGTTGTTCCCCTCATAATGTCCGCACCACACCGCATCAAGCGCCAGCTCATTGAAGCATCTTGAAAGCAGGGCAGCGACGGCTTCCGGGATTAACCCTTGTCCCCAGTAAGGCTTGCCAATCCAGTAGCCAATCTCAGCTTCGCTTTGTGTCATGTCCGCTGCATGAAGACTGTTGGCAAACATTATTCCGCAGCAGCCTATCGGCTCGTCTGTGTCTTTCAACACGACGGCGTATGTCTCGTGGGCTGCAAATACAGTCCGTATGATCTCAAGGCTGTTTTCCGGCGAGGTATGTGGAGGCCAACCGGCGATGGGGCCCACGTCAGGGTCGGATGCGTACTTGTATAGGGCCTCGGCATCATCCTCGCGCCAATGCCGCAGAATAAGTCTCTTGGTCTCAATCATTTAATCTCTGTTTCAATCCGTCATTATTAAACATTATCGGCTGCTTTCTCAAACCAATGGATTGCCTTTGGGTTATTGCAGTCCTCGCAATAGCCCCACGAATAATATTTGCCGAGCATGTATTGCGCCTTGGCGTTTCCCTTCTCGGCTCCAGGCGTAATGGCAGATACGGCTCCCCGAGTCTGTTCCAAGTCTCCTTCTCGGCATATTTTCGAGTGAATTGTGCTATAATTTTGGTTGGACTGTTAGTTCGCTCATAGATTTACCGTTTTGACTGTTTGCTGCCGGACTTGGCTATCACAAGTATTTTCTTGATAAATGGCCCAAAATCGAGATTAAAGAAAATCGCTAAGTAGTTGAGATTTAACTACTTAGCGATTTGCGAGGTGGTGCCACCAGGAATCGAACCGGGGACACAAGGATTTTCAGTCCTTTGCTCTACCAACTGAGCTATGGCACCATCCGTTGTCCGTATTTGTTGTTTGGACGGTGCAAATTTAGGGACTTTATTTGGATTTTGCAATAGGTTAGGCGCTTTTTGTGCAAATTTTATTGATTTGGGTGGTGTTCGGGAGTTTTTGTGGGCTAATTATGGCTGACTTCGGCTGCTGAGGCTGAGGTTTTGGAGGCTGAGATGGGTGAGGGGGACGTGGAGGTGGAGGATGGCTTGGGGTACTTGTCTTTGGTGAAGAAGATGTAGGCGGCACTGAATAGGCCGAGCATTACGAGCATGGCGGCCTGGAAGGCCCACATGACCACTGTGAAGGCGGCGGCATCGGCCTGGCCTATGCCGAAGAGCGACAGGGCAAACATGACGGCGAGGTTCCATGGTCCGAGGCCGCCGTTGGAGGGGACGGCCATGCTGAACGAGCCGAACACGAAGGCCACGAGTCCCGGGACGAGTCCGTAGGCCATGCCGGGCTGGTGGATAAGTTCGCGTGTGAACGGGAAGGCGTAGAAGCAGACGTAGGTTTCAAGGAAGTAGCATGTCCAGATGCCGATGGTCAGCACCAGATACATTCCGCGCCCTTTCATGGTGAACAGCACCTTGAAGCCGTCCCACATGCGGTCTATGCCGTCGTCCACGTTCTCTATCACGCGGTAGTGGCGGCAGAAGTGCAGTATGGTCCACAGGCAGCCGATTACGGCAGCCGCGATGCACCACGTCCACGGGTCGGCAAGCACATCTTTGATGTCGCGCCCCACGGCGTAGTGGTCGGCGAAGCTGACCAGGGCCGGCTGCGCCACGATGACCGCGACAAGCGTGATGAGGATGACCATGACAGCATCTGACGAGCGGTCGCCGAGGTCCGTGCCCACCACTTTCAGAAACGATGCGTGCTCCCTGTGCGTGACATATATACATCGCCAGGCTTCGCCGAGCCCCGAGAATATCAGATTGAGTGCATAGGCCCCGAATATCGACACGCTCTCGGCTGTCACCGACATGCGAGGTATGCCCACGCCGCGGAGCTGGATGCCCCAGCGGATACCGCGTATGATGTGTGACAGCGTGGTGATGGCCATCATCAGCACTATCCACCGGTAGTCACATCCGTGGCGTATGGTCTGCGCCATGGTGTGGATGTCGACCCTGTGCAGAAGCCACAGGACGAGTGCCACCGAGATGCCGAGCGGCAGAATGAACTTCAGGCCGTCTCCGGCAAACTTGCGGAGCTCAGCCAGACGCGCGGCCTCCGACAAGGTGTGTCTGCGTGCTGACGGTGCTGTGTTGTGATTATCGGGTTGCATATGCAATTAAACACTGCCATAGCCCACAGTGTTTTACAGAAAAAAGCTATCTTTGTACATCACAACAATTCACCACACTGATGAACCGCTATAATCAGACCGATAAATTCGCCCGGGTGATGGCTTTTGCCATCATAGTGATTGCAGTCTGCGTAACATTCCTTCCGTTTCTCGGCTGCGCTCCGTTTTTCACCAAGGGCGAACCGCGTGAGGCCGTTGTGGCTCTGTCCATGATCAAGTCCGGCAACTGGATTCTGCCGCTCAGCAATGGCGATGTAATCCCTTACAAGCCGCCTTTCCTGGCGTGGTGCATCGCCCTGATCAGCCTCATCACCGGGGGAGTCACCGAGTACACCTCGCGTCTGCCATCGGCCATTGCGCTCATCGTTATGGTCATTGCCGGCTACCGCTTCTGGAGCCGTAGGCTCGGTATCCGCGCCGCCATGATAGGTGCGGTGGTCACATTCACCTGTTTTGAAGTCTATCGCGCCGGCTTCGCATGCCGGGTCGACATGGTGCTGACCATGTTTATCGTCACCGGCATGTATTCGCTGTATATCTGGGCCATGGAGCGCAACATGAGCCGGCTGCCGTGGGCGGCGATACTGCTGTTGAGCTGCGGCACGCTTACCAAGGGACCTGTAGCCATCATCCTGCCCTTGCTGTCGGTGTGGATTGCTGTCTTGTTGTGCGGCTACCGCCTGTGGAAATGCACGTGGAAGATGGCCGTCGTGGCGCTCCTTGCGCTCATCATCCCGGCCCTGTGGTATGTGGCTGCGTGGGAGCGTGGCGGCCAGGAATTTCTCGACCTCGCCATGGAGGAGAATTTCGGACGCATGACCGGCACCATGTCATATGACTCCCACGTCAATCCGTGGTGGTACAATATCATCACGCTGCTGGGCGGTCTGGCACCCTACACACTGCTGCTGGTCATCTTCGTGGTGTGTCTGCTGATGCCGCAGCTGCGCCACTCGGTCAAGGGCGGTTTCTACCGCTGGCGCACAGCCGACAATGCCCGCTTCTTCATGTTCATCGTTCCGCTCGTAGTGTTCCTTTTCTATTGTTTCCCATCGAGCAAGCGCAGCGTCTATCTCCTCCCTATGTATCCGTTTCTGGCCATGCAGATCGGTCTGCTGATTCTGTGGTGTGCCCGTAAGGCCGGGGGAGTGGTCAAGTCCTTTACCGGCACAGTCTGTGTCATCGCCATACTGACGTTTGTGGTCTTCTGCCTGTTCCATATACCGGCCATCACCACACAGTTTACCCCCGGAATGTCCATCGGGACCATGCAGGCCATCAGCGGATTCATGGCTCCGGCGGCATGGTGGAAATGGGGGATTCTGATTCTGTCGTGCATAGTGGCGGTCATCGTATTCGTGCAGCTGTTCAGAGCCGGAGCTTCTACGGCCACCGTGGGCTTGTGCTGCATGCTCGTCACGCTCTACATGGCTTTTGGCGGCGTGTATCAGCCGGCGGCCATATCATACAAGACCGATATACCTATGGCACGCGACCTGGAGCGTATACAGCCCAAGGGAGAGATATACTCGTTTATCGTCAGTGACATGATGCGCTTCTTCACCGCCGATTTCTATATCGGCGACCGCATCGCGCCGTTCAGCTACGAAATGTCGCCGGCGACAGGTCTGATACTTATCGGTGACGACGATGTGTGGGAGTTCCGCCGTCTATGGGACGGCAAAGTTGCACTGACCGAGACCGTGTACCGATGGGCCAAGAAGAGCTGCGACGTAGGGCAGCCCGTGACACTTTACCGCTATGTGATAGATGACGCTCCGCGCCGGGTGGCACGGCAGGAAAGTCTGCCCGTTGATGCTCCGGCACCCTCATCGCCGAAGGTCAAGGTGCAGCCTCAGAAACCGGTAGCGTCACCGGCCGCCGTCGCCAAGCCTGTACGCGCTGACACTACGAAGCATGCCGTAGCCAAAGCCGCCAAGGATTCACTTCCGGCAGCCGTCACCGCCCCGAAGCCGACCACGCCCGAGTCCACTGCCGCTGACCCCAAGACTCCGCAGCCCGAGACTCAGAAAGAGCCTGTAAAAGTGGCCGCAGACACCCCTGCAACCCCACCGACCCAACCCGAAAATAATAATCAAAAGACAGATATACAACAATGAAAATCGCAATCATAGTAGCCATGCAGAAGGAGCTCCATCTGCTCCTCGGCCGCATGGGCCATGACATCCGTTTGGTCACTTTTGAAGACCATCCCTATTATTTCGGCACTTTAGGCGGCCATAACATCATAGCCACCACATGCGGCATAGGGAAGGTCAATGCAGCCCTCGCTACAGATACGCTTATCCGCAATTTCTCGCCCGAGCTCGTCATCAACACCGGCGTGGCCGGAGGCGTGGGAGCCGACGGGGTCAAGGTGCTTGATGTGGTGTGGGGCGAACGTGTCGCCTACCATGACGTATGGTGTGGCCCCGGCACACAGTGGGGCGAAGCTGCCGGCTGTCCTCTCTACTTCCATAGCGACGACTCACTGATAACCCCCGGCACGCTGGAGAGCATACCGTCACTGCGCAAGGGTCTTATCTGTTCGGGCGATATATTCGTGTCACGAGCCGAGGAGGTGGATGCCATACGAAGCCGTTTCCCCGACGTGCTCGCCGTTGACATGGAGTCGGCACCTGTGATGCAGACCTGCTACAAACACCGCATCCCCGTCATGGTGGCCCGTGTCATCAGCGACACCCCCGGAAGCGACGACAACATATCCCAATACGAGAGCTTCTGGGAGGATGCACCGCGCGAAAGCATGGACGCCATCACTGCCATACTTGAGAACATAACACCCAAAGCCTGACCCATCTCCCCTCTGACAATGGATAAGATAGACAGTTTCAAAGTCAACCATACCGACCTGCTGCGCGGCATATACGTGTCACGCAAGGACACCACCCCCTCGGGCGACGTCATCACCACCTTTGACATACGTATGGTGGAGCCTAACCGCATGCCCCATATCCCGGGACCTGCCATACACGCCATGGAGCATCTTGCCGCGACCTATCTGCGCAATGACCGCGAGTGGGGAAGCCGCATAGTCTACTGGGGCCCTATGGGATGCCTCACGGGCAACTATCTGATCATACAGGGAGATTTGCAGCCTCGTGACATCCTTCAGCTCGTGAGGCGCACTATGGCCTATGTGGCGATGTATGAAGGGCCTATACCGGGAGCCACGCCACGAGACTGTGGCAATTATACCTTTATGGATCACCAGGGGGCACGTCTGATAGCACGCAAATACCTTGAGGAGGTGCTTGCCGAGCCCACCGACGCGAATTTCGTCTATCCGGCAGATTGACATAGCCACAATGCCATATCCATTTGTGCCACGGCCCTCAGGATATGGCTAATATCCATCCCCGATGAAAGACCTCAAGCCACATAAGGGTGCCTTCTACCTGCATCGGCTCATAGCGGAGGGCGAACACGAGCATCAGGACTTCAAATATTCGGTCAGCGATGCCCGTAAGATAGCCCGTTCCATATCCGCGTTTGCCAACAATGGCGGCGGCAGACTGCTCATAGGGGTCAAGGACAACGGGGTCATAGCCGGAGTCCGCAATGAAGAAGACATTTACGTGGTGGAAACCGCCGGGTCGATATATTGCCGTCCGCCGCAGGAGGTGTCGTTTACCGCTTACAGAGCCGAGGGCGGCGAAGTGGTGTTTGTCGCGGAGATTGCCGAAAGCGATGTCAAGCCCATCATGGTGGCTGAATCCGACGGCACTCTCAGGGCATATTACCGCGTCAATGACGAAAACATCGTGGCATCGCCTCTGATGGTGGAGAATTGGAATCGTAACCGGCGTGAGGACACGGCGGTGCTGAGGCTCTCGGCAGCTGAAAATTCATTGCTCCACCGCCTGGAGTCAGGTGTGATGCTCACCATTGATGACTACATGAAGCTGTCACATATCTCCCGGCGGACAGCCGAGATGTCGGCGTCGCATCTCCTCTCGATGGGAATAGTGCGGATGGTCTATGACGGCCATCAGTGGCGGCTCGCCCGGGCTACCGCTCTCTGATTCATGTCGTAGGCAGGCTGATTCTGACTCCCTCTTAAACCATAGACGGTGGCAGGGCGTTAAGATTATGGTTTTATAGAAAGGATGGACTTTAATCATGCCACAAACATATACTGACAACGAGGCGGCAATACGCCGTGCCTCATACGACGATGCCGAGTACCCTCAGGTAGCCTACGTCAATGGTAAGTGCATCAATATAGTAGCCGACCTGTGGCATACGCCGGAGACCGCTCTCTGGAAGTCGGGGGCTGTTACGCGCAGCAACGAGGAGGCGTGTATGATGGCGGCCACGGCCACATGGCTGCTATGGCGCGAGAAGATGATGGCCGAGGGGCGGCAGGTTTCATCGCCCAATTTTGTCATCTCATCGCAGCATTCTCCCATATGGGACAGCTTCTCGCAGCTCTGGAATATCGAGATGCGTTCGCCGTCGGGCTGCTCTGACGGCTGCGACACGGAGCGGCTCATCTCGCTGTGTGACGACGATACAATCTGTGTCATCCATTCGGTCAGAGAAGACCATGGCCATTCAGACGGAGGTCTTGAGTCACTTGACCGTGCCATCGGCTCTCTAAATGCGCATAAACCTTATGCCATACCCATCCATATCGATGCCGGAGACTCGGGGCTGTCGTTGCCGTTTACATCTCCAGAGATGCTCTGGGATTTCCGCCTTGACAATGTCAGGTCCATATCGGCATATTGTCCCTATGAGTCGGAGGTGTTCCCCGGGACAGGTTTCGTGTGTTGGCGTGACCGCGGATGCGTGCCTGAAGGGATGCTGTTCACAGTCAACTACCTCGGCACCGAAATCAGTCAGGTCGGGCTCAATTTCTCACGTTCTACCGACGGCTTGTTGAACCACTACGCGCGTTATGTGCGCCTCGGGCAGGAGGGCGTGCGTCAGGCAGTGGTCAGTCGGGCTTCGGGAGAAGCAGAGCATTGAGAGCCCATGTGAGCCGAGGGCATACAGGCGCGTAATGATTGCCTGGTGTGGTCTGGAAAGTAACATTGATGCCCCGGGACTGCAATATTTCTATCACTTGGGCTGTATCTGTACCCACGCTTCTGAATTGTGGGACGGGAGTGAAGGGCTCCTTTTTCCCAAGCGACAGGTAGGCGTTGCCGCTCTTGTGGGGAATGGCATAATCAGTGAGCCACTTGACAAATCCCTGATACCAGAACGACCCCGAGATACATCCGATATTGGTGAACATGTCGCTCTGGACCCATTGCCACAAAGCGAACAGCCCCGACAGGGACACGCCTATCAGCGTGCGCTGCGGTGAGGAGAGCCCGAGATGCTTTTCAACAGCCGGCACTACCTCCTCCTCGAGAAAACGCCTGAACTGTGGTGCAAGCCCTCGGAAGTCGGGCGACCCCGTAGGTGCGCCCGGTGCGGCCCATGGGGTGAGGTCGTTGTCCCAGTCCATGCCGCCGATGACCACAACGGTGGTGTCATAGTCCGCTGCGGCCTGGCTTACCCAGCCATAGTCAAGCGGTCCGAATAATATGTAGCATATCCTGTCGGATGATGTTGCCTTGGCGATTTCACAGCGCAGATTGCCTATGTCGATGTGTTCCATATTGGTCAATGTTTGAGTTTCAACATCCCCTCCATCGGTTCAAATCCGGCATGGAGGTAAAGCGGCTCGCCCATGGAGCTGGTCTCGAGGTATATCTTGCCGGCCAGACGGTTCCTGGCTTCATTTATAAGACGGTTTACAATGGCGCCTCCTATGCCGCGGCGTCTGAAAGCGTCCCTGACATAGATGCTCATCAGGTAGGCGCACCGTCCCGATGTATTGTCGGGCGAAGGCATCTCTTCCTGCATGCACAGTGCTCCGCAGCCGGCATCCATACCGTTGACCGAGGCGATGACGGTCACATTGTCATCCGGCGGATTGTGGCGCGAGTAATATTCGCGGCCGGCTTCCTCCAACGCATCCCAATCGGGTGAGTCCGCGTCGGCAAATACGCAGCGCAGCACCTCCATGCGCCATCGTACCAGGGCATTCAGGATGTTTTCTACTTCGTCACATTCCACCCTCTTGCCCATAATCATCACCTGCTTGTCCTTGCGGTGGAGAAAACCGAAATTTCCGTCGGGCAGCACGTATCCGAGGTCGCCGCTCCGATACATCCTGCGTCCGTCAGGCAGCGTGACGAAATTGACTTGCTCCGGCACATCGCGCAGATAGGCATCCGACACGCCGTCGCCCATTATGCAGATTTCTCCCGGTGCGCCACGATGTACGGGACGCAGGTCTTCGTCAAGCACCTCTACATGCGTTCCCTCCACAGGATGCCCGATGGGGTATGTGCCGTTGTCAAGGGGGTCGCGGTCGTTCAGCCTGAAATATGTGGCGCACACAGTCGTTTCCGATGGCCCGTAGGTATTATAGATGTCGGCATCGGTCATCGTCAGCAGCCGGTCGATATGTCCGTTACGGCCACGCTGCCGGCTGCCGTTCTCACTTGTCGGGCGAATACGCCATATACAGTATTATCCATACAGTCACAATGTCACATATGGTTTTATAACAACTGTATGGCGTCCATGGTTTGTCTGCCGGCATCAGGTGATGTCCCAATGTCGCTAACTTAGAGGATGCACCCATCGTAGTAGGGACATGCCACAATGCTGTTCACTTAAGGAATGCATACATCGTAGTAGGGACATGCCATGGCATGTCTGCTGACGCAACACTCTCATTAGCATGACTTTAGGCGACATGCCATGGCATGTCCCTACTACATATGAACGCCATTCGAGCATTTACGCTTGCTTAAGTGAACAGCATTGGGACATGCCATGGCATGTCTGCTGACGCAACGCCCCTCATTAGTATGGCTTTTGGCGACATGCCATGGCATGTCCCTACTACATTAGAACGTCATTAAAGCATTTACGACTGGTTAAGTTAGTGGCATTGTGCCATGGCATGTCCCTACTACATAATAACGTCAGTCAAGTATCAACGACTGCTTAAGTTCGTGACATTGGGTGACGACCCAGAGGCAGACTATTTGCGGCCGAAGTCGGCCGGGATTTCTCCCCATGCCGGGGTGTCCCAGGTGAGTATGCGGTTGTGGTGGGGATGGTTGCGGAGCCAGGTCAGAGCACGCTCTATCAGCTCGCGTATCTTGGCGTTTTGAGGAGTGGGGGTTATGGTGGTCTTGACGGCCATGTTTCTCACCCATGCGCGAGCTGTGCGGCTGTCGCTGTAGACCGGCATCGTCAGGCCGCGTTGGTCAAGCCATGCGAGTCCGTGGACCAGAGCCAGAAATTCCCCCATGTTGTTAGAGCCACCTTGTAGCGGCCCTACGTGAAACAGCTGTGCCCCGGTCTTGACATCCACGCCGCGGTATTCCACAGGTCCCGGGTTACCTGAACAGGCGGCGTCCACCGCTATGGCGTCGGTCTCGATTTCCGGTATGGCCTCGTAATTGATGTTTCCGGAGATATGGCTGCCTATGGAGCGGATGATTGCGGCGGCTTCCTCAGGGTCGCCACGGTAGGCTGCCACGGCCTCCTCCTGACTCGGATAACTCTTGTAACGGGCGTTGGGGTAGCCCTCTATCTGGAGCTGGCACTCGGCCCAGGAGTCGAATACTCCCGTATGGTGGCCGTTCCATACCACGTAGAATTTCTTGCGGGGTGCTGACATGGCTTTATGATAAGGTGAGATAGAGGTTGATGTCTAATGCGCGTATGCCGGTCTTCGCGCCGATTTCCTCGTTGACGAGCCGGCCCAGAAACAGGTAAGCGGCTTTGCGCAGCCCGGGGAGGAGTTTGAGTGCATTGTGCACGCCGTCACAGGTAAATACCGATGTCAGCATGGTCATGAGCGTGTTGCTCAGAGCCATGGCACATGTGCGCGGCACCGCGCTGCCGGCATGTATGTAGCATGCTCTCCAGCCCTCGGGGCGGCGGCATTTGTAGCTGTCGGCCCTGGCGAGGTCAATCGGCTGCATTGACGGAAACGGCGACATGCGGCGGTCCGTAAGGTCAAACGCGAGCACTCCGCGCTTGAGCAGCATGGCTTCGTCAGAGTCTATGGAATATGAGGTGTCGGTAGTGGGGGTGGCGATGATGACATCGGCTGTGTGGAGTGCGCCGGAGATGACCCTCGGGTGCATGGCCGAGGTGATGAGCGAAGCCCCGAGTTCGCGTGAGGCGTGGCGCAGACTGTACACGTCATTGTCAAACATCCTTACTATCGCCCCCATGCCGGTGGCCGTTCGTGCCGCCGAGACGGCTGCTATGCCTGAGCCGAGTATTACGACTTCGCAGGGGTTGATGCCGGCTATGCCTCCGAGAAGTATTCCTTTGCCGTGCTCCGAATCGGCCAGCAGTGATGCGGCCATGGCCATGGCGGCGCGGCCGTCGATTTCAGCCAGGATGTCGGCAAACGGGCGGTGTCCGTGTTCGTCCTCGATGAGGTCGAGGGCTATGGCCACGGTGTGTTTCTCCATCAGGGCTTTGACGTACTCCTTGGTGACAAGTTCGGGCGACAGGAGGCTCAGAAGCAGTGCGCCGCGCCGCAGATGCCGCACATCGGCCATGTCGAGGGGCGATAGGTGCAGCACTATCTCGCATTGGAGAGCTTCGCTGCGGCTGACCACGTCGCAGCCGGCCCGCAGATACTGGTTGTCGGTATAATGGATTGGTGCGGCGGCTCCGCTCTCTATCTTGACCCTGAAACCGCGTTCGATCAGGCGGCTCGCCCCTTCGGGCGTGAGGGGGAAACGGCGTTCGCTTTCATGGCGGCATGCCGGCACTCCGATGGTGAATCCACGGGATGCCGTGGCCACTTGTGACGGCTGTTCGAGGGGTGTGTAATCTGCGGATGTCATTGGCGGTGGTGGGTGGTGGGTGTGGCCTTGATTCCTAACTGTGTGATGAAACGCTCCACGCTGTGGCGTATCTGCTGCATGTCCTCAAGCTGGTCGGAGGGGAATGTATGCTGCGCGAGGCTGTACCAGGGCATCCGCTTGGCGAGAGCTTCACTGATATAGTGTCTCAGCTCGTCGTCGGTCATGGAGGCGATGAGCGGACGCTTGGCTTTGCCATGGCAGAGACGGCGGTGGAGGGAGTCGATGGTGGTGTCAAGCAATACCGTGGTCCCGGCGGCATTCATCACCTCCATGTTGTCAAAAAAACATGGGGTACCGCCCCCACACGCCACTATCACATCCTCAAAACTGCTGACTTCGGCGAGCATCGCTTTCTCTATCCGGCGGAAGCCCTCCTCGCCCTTTTCGGCGAATATCTCGCTGACGGTCATGCGGTAGCGGCTTTCGATGTAGTTGTCCAGGTCTATGAACGTCAGACCTGTGGCTTTTGACAATGCGTATCCGAGGGTGGATTTGCCGCTGCCCATGTAGCCTATGAGGAATATCGGTTGCATGTCTGTGGTAGGGGGGATGTGGTGAGTGGGGTTATATGAGTCCTAATTCTACGGCGACGGCCACGCGCTCAATGATGGCGTCCTTGTCATCCTTGTCGGGGCGGAAGTCGCTCTTGAGATTGACTCCGAAAAATCGTCCGAACAGCTGCCAGAAGTTGGCTCTGAACGATCCTAAGAAGGCTTTGAGTATGTTGTAGGACGACTGGTTGGTCTCGCGGCGTATGAGTTTGAGCAGCATCTGGGCCTGACCGCGCGTGAATTTCTTGAGCACGGGCTTATATTGCTCGAAGACTTCGCCCTCCATGCGTTTCAGATGGTCCTCGCGCATCTTGGCATCGGGGATGGTCTCGATGTACTCATACGTCTCCACGAGGGTCTCGCTGATGAGCTTGGCGTAGGGGAGGGTCTTCTTGACATCGCGCACGGTGCGCCAGTAAAAATCCTCCTGTTTCTTGTTCTTGAATTTAAGGGGCGGAAACACGGTCACCTCGTTGAGCACGAGCATTTTGGTCTCTTCGCCGTCGATTTCCGTGTAGTAATAGCCTTTCAGACCGCGTATGCGTCCGTCGCCCGGGTCGGGCATCTCGGCCATCAGCGGTTCGGGCTGGAGCGCATTGTCGGCTGCCGAGTGGATTATACCGCCCAGCAGCAGAGAGAGTGTCAGTATGACTTTGCGTTTCAGCATCTTGTGTTTCCGTTATTCCGGCTTTTCGCCGGGGCCGTGTGGTTTGGGAGGGTAGTCGAGGGTGTAGTGGAGTCCGCGTGATTCGCGGCGTTCCTTGGCCTGGCGCATGATGAGGTATCCGACATTGATGATGTTGCGGAGCTCGCAGATTTCCCGGGAAGCCTTTGACTGCTTGAACAGTTTTTCGGTCTCCTCGTAGAGGATGTCGAGGCGGTTCCATGCGCGGTCAAGACGCAGATTGCTGCGCACGATGCCCACGTAGGTGCCCATGATCTGGTTGACCTCCTTGATGCTCTGGGTGATTAGCACCATCTCCTCGGGATGCCGGGTGCCCTCGTCGTTCCACTCGGGCACGTCGGTGCGGAATGAGTAGCCGGGGGCATGTTCCATGGCATGCTTCGCGGCAGCCTCGGCATATACCACCGCCTCGATGAGGCTGTTGGATGCCAGGCGGTTGCCGCCGTGGAGGCCTGTGCAGCTGCACTCGCCCACGGCATAGAGCCGCTTGATTGATGACTCGGCATTGCCGTCGACCTTGATGCCGCCGCAGAGATAGTGAGCGGCCGGTGCCACTGGGATGTAATCCTTGGTGATGTCTATGCCTAAGGATAGACACTTGGCATAGATGTTGGGAAAGTGGTGTTTGGTCTCCTCGGGGTCTTTGTGGGTCACATCGAGATACACGTGGTCATCGCCGTGGAGCTTCATCTCGGAGTCGATGGCACGGGCGACGATGTCACGCGGAGCGAGCGACAGACGCGGGTCGTATTTGTGCATGAACTCCTCCCCCTTCATGTTGCGGAGCACGGCTCCGTAGCCGCGCATCGCCTCGGTGATGAGAAATGACGGACGGTCACCGGGATGGTAGAGGGCGGTGGGGTGGAACTGTATGAATTCCATGTCCTTGACTGTTCCCTTGGCTCGGTACACCATGGCTATGCCGTCGCCGGTGGCCACGAGGGGGTTGGTGGTGGTGGCATAGACCGCCCCCACGCCGCCTGTGGCCATCAGTGTGACCTTGGCGAGGAACGTGTCGACCGACCCGGTGGCCTCGTTGAGCACGTAAGCTCCGTAGCATGTGATGTCGGGTGTGCGACGGGTCACTATCTTGCCGAGGTGGTGCTGGGTGATGATTTCGATGGCGAAATGATGCTCATACACATCTATGTCGGGATGGTTACGCACGCGGTCTATGAGGCTTTCCTGTATCTCGAAACCGGTGTTGTCGGCATGGTGGAGGATGCGGAACTCGCTGTGGCCGCCCTCGCGGTGAAGGTCAAATGTGCCGTCGTCCTTGCAGTCAAACTGCACACCGTTGTCTATCAGAAACTTTATCTGCTCGGGTGCGCCGGTGACTACCTTCCTGACCGCTTCGGGGTCGCTCAGCCAGTCGCCGGCTATCATTGTGTCCTCGATATGTTTGTCGAAGTTGTCCACGCTGAGGTCGGTGACCGATGCCACTCCGCCCTGAGCCAGGGCTGTGTTGGCTTCGTCAAGCGAGGACTTGCACACGAGGGCTACGCGACCGTGGGCTGCCACCTTCAGGGCGAAGCTCATGCCGGCGATGCCGGACCCTATCACTAAATAATCGTATTCGTAAGTCATAATTATGCCATCATAAAAACATAATGTCAGCAGAGAGCCGCCGTCAGAGCCGGCACAACCCTCCTAAACATGCAAATATACTAAATTCCCCTAAACAATTCCGTATCTTGGGAGTATAAAAGCGAACGGCCATCCGGATATTCTATGGACGGCCGTTGTGGATTGTACGTTTGATGCGTGGTTACGTGGTTACTGGCGTGTGAAGGTGACTGTCACGCCGTCGTCATTGACCGACAGGGCTGCCGGGTCGCCGGCAAGGTCCACGTGGTCAAACTTGATGCCTTTGGTGGTCAGCTCCTTCTTGACGGCGTCCTCTATGGAGCCGGTGATGGCCGGCATGAACTCGTTCATGCGTGCGGCCATGGCTACCTTCATGGCTTCGGGGATGTCAAGTACCACGTCTTCGGGGCGGATTGTGGTGGTGACGTTCTCGGGCTTGAACGACAGGGTCAGCACGTCGCCCTCGAGCACCCATTGTGCGGTGCCTTTGACGCTGCACTTAACGTTGACCTTCATCTCGCGGCTGCCCATCTGCATCCCTTTGAAATCGGCTGTAGACATAAAGGTGCAGTCGCCCTTTGCGGCTTCGGCTCCGAAATCTATATCATATACCGTGGTGATTGTAACGGTGTTTTCCTTTGCCTCTGCAGGGGCTGAAACCCAGTGTCCGCCCAGAGTGGCAGGAACCTCGGCCATGGCAGCCGATGCACACAGCAAAGCCGCAGCTGCAACAAAAATGTGACGTTTCATAATAACTGTTGATTTATTAATATAACAAGAATCCAAATTAATATTTCCCCACAAAATTAGCGAAAAAACCGCAATGCCGCAATTGCAAATTCCATTTACGTTTGTTAACTTTGCGATTGCAGACCGCATCGCAGAAGTCCGGCCAAGGGCAATGGGGGTGGGGCTGCAATCGCCAAGGCATTAGCCGAGGCACGACATACGGAAAGCGTTTACTCGACGCTCTTTCTTGGCTTTCTGAAACCTGGAAAATTTCAATTGCAGTCAAGGATGAGACAACGGTAGATGTCTATGTGGATATGTATAATTTTCATCGATAGCTGGCGCGCGAGCGCGAGCATTTGGTGCATACACATATTCTGCGTGGGGCTTCTGCGTTGTCCGTTCTACTGCAATGGGCAATTCCAGGGCCTCAGAAAGCGGAATGGGCAAAGTACGGCTCTCACGCTTTTTTTATATAATCCAAAGACCAGAGAGGGGAGTCTAATGGCCATATTTATTATTATGCAGCGAAATATAAGCTTAAGAATTGATGCAAGATTACTTGCAACCAGTGAGGAGTCGCTTAAAAAGGTCGTAGATCTTTTGAAGGAGCTTGAAGACAAAGGTTTTATCAAGGATGGAAAAATAGTGTTTGATTCAGGTCAGGATAAAGTCATATCCGAAATCTTTGACAGGCACATGAATCCATAATTCCAATCGTGCGATGTCTCAACAGTATACCGATACTTTTGATTGTGAGGTCTTGTCAGCTTTTCAGCAGATAATCGTGCTTAAAGAATCTCCGGATTTCAAAAAAGGGAAAATCGGCTTCTTGGATCTGAAACAAAAAGCAGACAAAACCACATTTATCACATCGACGAAAAACAAACCTCAACATGTTGACGACACTCAACATGTTGAGGCTAATACGTTGTACTATTGTTCGCCAAAGAACAAGGGACGTGGTATCGCCTCTCATCTCCGCCATGCGTTTGCCCATAATCAGGTCAAAAAAGATCCTGTAACTTCTGAGTATGAAATCGTGTCATATAAATATCTCAATCGTAAAAAGTCTGACACTGTCATGCTCAGGGCACGATTGGACTCAGATATCCTGGTTGATCTCATCCATGCTATTTTAGATATTTACAACTCAACAAATTCCAAGAAAAATAAACCAAATGAAGCAGATAATACAAAGACTATGGATGATAGCAAGTAGCTTGCTTATCTTCCTCAATGCCTCGGCCTATGATTTCGAGGTCGATGGAATTCAGTACAGGATAGATTCCATGACTGACAGAACCTGTATGATAGAAAAGGTTACAGATCTCGCCGGTAATGTGGTTAAGATCTCACCCAAAGTAACCTATCGAGACCGTGAGTTTGACATCATCGGATTGGATGCCGGTTGTCTCAGTCCCACAGTTACCAGTATAGACATCCGTGAATTAAACTTATCGTCACTTCCAGAAAACTCCTTTAAAGAGTCCAACCTAACAGATGCCTATCTCCCAAACACGCTTAAATCAACTGGGATTGGAGTTTTCAGTGGGTGTAAATCCCTACAGTACATTGAATTGCCCTCGCAGCTTGAGTCTATTGATGACGACGCATTTAGGAAGTGTGAAGCCCTGCAATCCGTTAAATTACCCCTGCAGCTTAAAAGCATTGGTAAATCTGCGTTCTATTGGAATGAGTCCTTAAAGGAAATAAAAATACCCCCTTATGTAGAATCGATAAAGGATGGTGCATTCTGTCGGTGCACTGCTTTAAAGAGAATCATATTAGAAGGAGCTGAAGACTCTCCCAAAATACAATTGCTGGCATACCATTATTATAATCTCTATTCCTTTGATAATAATCAAGCTGAGAGTATTGAAATAAATAGAGATATCGATTGGAACAACAAAAGAGATGATTATTCGACGATATTTGGGTCACCAGAAGTTTTGAGAATTGGACAATTTGTTACGGCTTTACCAGACAGAGCAATTGATATGCACGATTCCTACGGCTTCAAAGTGCAAGAATTGTATATTCTGGATCGCAAAACATGCTTAAATCTATCTGATTATTTCAGTTGTGCTGTAGAGTATTTATACCTCGGGGGAAATGTAGAAGGATTTCATGTTAAAACCCCAAAAGTCGATTTTGGTGAAAATGTCACGTCTTTGCCAGCGGGATTCTTTTCAGGAAGCCCATTTAAATCTGTAATACTTCCTCAGAGCATTGAATCTATTGGTGAGAGCTGTTTCGAAAATTGTAACAACCTGAATTCAATTGAATTACCTGACCAACTATTTTCTATAAGTGAATCTTGCTTTGCTGGATGTACCACTCTCAAGGCTATTACAATTGGGAAATGGGTTTCTAATATTGGAGCTAACGCTTTTGCAAATGTAAATTTGCAAGATATAGTATGTCTGGCTGCAACTCCGCCATTCGCAGATGTTTCTACATTCTCTAATAAAACATATCTGGATGCCACATTGGCAGTTCCTGATGAGTCTCTGTCAAGTTACAGAGATAATGCAACGTGGTGTAATTTCTTTGATATAAAGAGCCTCTCTCCTGTCATAGGTATGCAATTTGATCCGTCTTCGATATCGTTGGAAAAGGGAACATCGGGCCAGCTCGAATTAAAGTATCAACTTAAAGACCCTAATGGGTATCCGCTTGTGGATTTTGATTTGATATGGGAGTCGAGCATTCCGCAGATTGCGCAAATATCTTCGAGCGGTGAGGTGACGGCTATAGAGCCTGGTGACTGTATTGTTTCAGTGCATTCATCGTTTGATCCATCGCTCAGTAGCACCTGCAATGTAAGAGTCACACCGGAAATCCCGAATCCTTTTGTAGTTGACGGCATAAAATATAATAAAATCGGCGGTTATGATGTAGAAGTAATAGCCAATGATTATAGCGGAGACATCGCCATCCCTAACAGCGTAGCTTATAATGGCGTGGAACTGAATGTGGTAGGGATTGATAAGGATGCATTCTCAAAATGCAAAGACCTGCGCAGCCTGGTGATTCCTGGAAGCATCGATGCTCTGGCTGATAACTTATTGACAGGCTGCACATCCCTTACGACACTGGTGATAAATGAGAGCGATAAGCCTCTCAGTCTCGGACATAATACAGACCTTAACTTGGGCGATATTATACCATTCCCTAATCCATCGACTGTCGACGAACGTCGCACTGGATTCAGAAACGGATATTACAATGGCTTATTCTATGGACTGCCCATAGAGCATCTTGTAATCAATCGAAATATAGAACTCCCGAAATATTATGAGCGTACTCGTGGGTACGCTTCAGGCAACTATGAAACCGTCTGGAATGACATTATATATTTTCCGCCGTTCTCTCAATTGTCAAAATTGAAATCGGTAGAAATCGGAGAGAAGGTGAGAGCAATATGTTGCAATCGTAATAATGTGGTTGTTTCCGGTCAGTCAACGGAAATGGATTATATGAATTTCTGGAAGTGCGATAATATCGAAGTAGTTGTCTCCAATACTCCCATAGCTCCGGTTGGAGGTTGGTTTGAGCAGACAGTATATGAAAACGCTCCTCTTTTCCTGCCAAATGGCGGAGATACGTCCTATAAAGCAGATGCTTATTGGAAAAAATTCACGGACATCAGGTCTACACAGTATATCCCAGTGTCTGCTATATCGTTTGAAAAGAGCGAATTAATAATGGACGTTGACGATTCAATGAAATTATCTCCGATTTTTAATCCTGACAACGCATCCATAAAGAAGCTGAAATGGGTTAGTTCAGCGCCTTCAATTGTGGAAGTTTCGGATGATGGCGAGATAAAGACCTCTTCTAACGAAGGTAATGCCACTATTACAGCTTATGCTTGTGACGGTAGCGGTGTATCGGCATCAATCACAGTGAGTGTTAAGGAAGGCGCAGCTACCGATGATGTCTATGCCGACTCTGAGATCAGTATAAAGATAGTAGATGGCATCATATACTTAGCTGGCGTTTCAAACCACTCTACTGTTGAGATATATGACCTTCAAGGTCAATTGATAAAATCCTCACACGAGAATATAATAGATATTGATGCCCGGGGCGTTTTCTTCCTCAAGGTCGGTTCTTTGGTGCACAAAGTAATCCTATAGTATTCTAAATAACCATATAATAAATTATTACAGTCCGGTAAAACTTTTTTTTATCCGAGACGAAATTAGGGCTGATTCCATTTGCAGGAGTCAGCCCTTTATGGTTGCTTTGCTTTTGCCACAAAACATCTGGATTCATCCGATCGTGAGGGGCTATGCCACAATGCTGTTCACTTAAGCAAGTAATCATATGCTTTGACGCGCCCCTTGTGGGCGCATCTCTATTATACGCTTAATTAAACAGCATTGGGCTATGCCGCATACTCATTGCGGAAGGTTTTTGCATCCGTAATTAGTCATTGCTTGAAGAAAATCAGGTTATTGCTTTTGTATTGTTTTTCTTTTGAAAAATATATTGTATAATTCATTATTGTAGGCGTAAAGATTGCGGTTTTTGAACGCTATCTCCCAAATCTACTAACAAAGTGCTGATTGGTTATACCATCGTCTTTTCCCACTGATGTAACTGCATTAGGGTGTCTATGCCGCCATATACAATAAAAGGCCGTGCGTTGGGCACGGCCTTTTGTTGTGTGGTGGTATTGTGTGGGGCGGGAGGGATCAGTTGTTGGTGTAGACGGCATACTGGCCGGGGGTGAGGCTTGTGGGGTATGCTGAGGTCTTGCCGGTGAATATGTCGAGGCCCTCGGTGTTGGCCGGCTTGGCTCCGGTGTATTCGATTTTGACCTCTTCGTTGCCGAGGTTGGTGAATACGGTCACTGTGCGGCCCTTGGCTGTACGCGAGAAGATGTAGAGGTCAGGGTCGGTGGTGGGGTAGCGGTCCATCTTGCCTCCGAGGACGCCGGCACGCAGAGCCGGTTCGGTGTGCTTGAGGTTGTTGAGGGTCTTGTAGAATGTGAAATATTCGTTGCGCGGTTCCCATGTCGGGGGCACATCCTTGACGAAGAACTCAAACGCGCGGTTCATGCCTGTCTCCTGGCCGGTGTAGATCAGCGGCATGCCGGGGAGGGTGTATGACAGCACGGCAAACGCGCCCTGGAGATTGCCGAGACGCTCGAACTCCGTGCCCTCCCATGAGTTGAGGTCATGGTTGGTGATCATGTTCATCAGGTATGCGTCGGTGGGAAAATCCTTGGCCTGGGCGGCGAGCAGGGAGTCGATGGCCACAGCTGTGGTAGCCGGGAATTTACGCGGTTCCTTGTCGTTGGGACCTACGAATGTGTACTGGCCGGAGGTGGCGGCGATGGCGCTGAATAGGTCTTTCATCGGCCAGTTATAGGCCATGTCGAAGCACTTCTCTTCAAGCTCGGGTTCTGAAGCCTCGGCGAGCATGAACACTTCGGGATTGACCTTTTCAAGTTCCTTGCGTGCTTCGTTCCAGAAGTCGGTGGGCACTTCCATGGCCACGTCGCAGCGGAAGCCGTCGACGCCCATATCCTTGAGCCAATACTGCATGGCATCGATCATGCCCTTGCGCATCTCGGGATTGGAGTAGTCGAAAGCGTAGACGTCAGTCCAGTCAAACGGGCCGAACATCTCGCCCTTTTCGTTGCGCTCATACCAGTCGGGGTGTTCGGTAACCCAGGCGTTGTCGCAGCCGGAGTGGTTGGGCACCCAGTCAAGTATCACCTTGAAGCCCATTTCGTGGGCCTTGTCTATGAAGGCTTTCATTTGTTCGGTTGTGCCGAGTTCGGGATTGACAGCCTTGTAATCCTTGACAGCATAGTAGCTGCCGAGACCTCCCTTGCGGTTGACCTCGGAAATCGGATGGATAGGCATCATCCACAGGATGTCGACACCGAGGTCCTTGAGTCGGGGGAGTTCCTTCTCCACGCCGGCAATCTTGCCGCTGTCGGAGAACTGGCGCCAGTTGACCTCATAGATGACCGCATTGCGGGTCCAGTCGGGGTGCACGACTTCTGTAAATGTGCTGTCACGCACGATTACATCTTCATCGTCGGCCGAAGCCTTGGCCTTGTTGCACGATGTCAGACCCATAGCCAGGGTCGCACCTGCAAGCAGCATTGCAAATAAGTGTTTCATAAGAGATGAATGGTTTTAGAAAAAAAGTGAATGATTATTACAAGGACATGACATATTGCATGCCGTCAGTTGCAGCTGTAACTATCGGAATCTGTGATTACTTCCTGGTGAAGAAGGAGTCGAAATAGTCAATCTTCATGGCGCGGCGCACTTCGGCGAGGGTTTCGCCGGCTGTGGCACGTGCATCCTGAGTGCCTTTGTATAGGATGTCGGCCACGTCGTCGAGATGCTGCTCCCAGTAGGCACGACGCTCGCGTATCGGAGCCAGCAGTTCGTCAAGTATGGCGAAGATGAACTTCTTGACAGTGCCGTCGCCGAGGCCGCCGCGCGTATAGTGGGCTTTCAGTTCATCAAGGCTGGCGTAATCGGGCAGGTAACGCTCGAAGTGCTCGGGACGGCAGAAAGCATCAAGGTATATGAAAGGTATGTTGCCCTCGAGGTGGCCGGGGTCTTCGATGTTGAGGTGCTGGGGGTCGGTGTACATGCTGTTGACCTTCTTTTTCAGCTCCTTGGTGGTATCGGAGAGGTAGATGCAGTTGCCGAGGCTCTTGCTCATCTTGGCCTTGCCGTCGGTGCCCGGGAGGCGGCAGCATGTGGCGTTTTCGGGGAGCACGATTTCGGGCTCCACGAGCACGGGGCCGTAGACATGGTTGAAGCGGTTGACTATCTCGCGTGTCAGCTCTATCATGGGAGCCTGGTCCTCGCCCACGGGGACGGTCGTGGCCTTGAAGGCTGTGATGTCAGCGGCCTGGCTTACGGGATAGCAGAAGAATCCGAGGGGTATGTTGGCCTCGAAATTGCGCATCTTGATTTCGGTCTTGACCGTGGGGTTGCGCTGCACGCGGCTGACAGTCACGAGGTTCATGTAGTAGAACATCAGTTCGGTCAGCTCGGTCACCATCGACTGGATGAAGATGGTGGTCTTCGTGGGGTCGATGCCTACCGAAAGGTAGTCGAGAGCCACATTGAGTATGTTGTCGCGCACCTTCTCGGGGTTGTCGGCATTGTCGGTGAGAGCCTGAGCGTCGGCTATCATCACATATATCTTGTCAAATTCGCCCGATTCCTGCAGCGAGACGCGGCGCATCAGCGACCCTACATAGTGGCCGAGGTGCAGACGTCCCGTGGGACGGTCGCCGGTAAGGATTATTTTCTTCATGGGGAATACGGTATTGTTGGGGATATTCCACCGGCCGACAATCAATAGTCGCGGTGGATGATGTAGTCAAAGATTGAGACAAACGCCTTGACCGAGTCGTCATCGCCTGAAAACACAGAGGTCAGGGCGGCCACAGCTTCATCGCGCAGACGCTCCATGGAGGCGTAGGCATATTCGATGCCTCCGGCACCCTTGGCGAAATCTATGAGCGTGCCTATCTCGGATTCGTCCAGCTCCTCTTTGCCGCAGAGAGCCGTCATGGCTTCATGGCGAGGGTCTGACTCTACCGACAGGGCATAGAGCAACGGCAGGGTCACCTTGCCCTCGCGCAGGTCGTTGCCGGTGGGCTTGCCGATGCGCGGGTCATCGAAATAGTCGAAAATGTCGTCCTTAATCTGGAAGCAGCGGCCCAACGATTCGGCAAATCCGCGGAGAGCCTCGAGACGCGCGTCATCTTCCTTGATGCCTACGGCGTAAGCGCCCATCTCCACGCATGCCACAAACAGTGACGCGGTCTTGCGTGAGATGACCTCGTAATAGGCGTCCTCGGTCAGGCGATGGAAACGCGCATTGTAGATCTGGTCTATTTCGCCGAGCGAAAGCAGTTTGCCGAGACGCGCTATGGTATTGACGATGCGAATGTCGCCTGTCGCGAGAGCCTGTTGCAGGGCCGAACTTACGAAGAAGTCGCCCACGAGCACAGCTATGTGGTTGTCCCAGATGCTGTTGATGGTAGGGAGGCCGCGACGGCGGTCGGTATCGTCTACCACGTCGTCGTGTATCAGCGAGGCGTTGTGAAGCATCTCCACCGCCGCGCCTGCCTTTATGACGTCGTCATTGATGCCTCCGAGGAGGCGTGCCGACAGGAGCACGAGTATGGGGCGGATCTGCTTCCCTTTTGTCTTAAGATAGCCCTCGACTACCTTGTTCATAAGCGCATTGGATGACATCAACGCCTCGTGGATACGGGCGTTGAGAAGGTCCAGCGGGTCGGCGATTGTCGCCTGAATTGATTCTAAAGGGTTCATCAAGGCTATTTTTCAGCACAAAATTACAAAAAACTTGCTAAAGCTCTGAAAAATGGGCGGATATTTTATATTTTTGCCTGTATGGAAAATAAAAAGCTGTTTCTGCTTGACGCATTCGCGCTCATATACCGTGCCTACTATGCACTGATACGCGCTCCGCGCATCACCTCCAAAGGTCTCAACACGTCGGCCATATTCGGTTTCTGCAATACGCTCGACGAAGTGCTCCGCAAGGAGAACCCCACACACATAGCCGTGTGCTTCGACCCCCCCGGTCCCACCTTCCGCCACGAGATGTATGACCAGTACAAGGCCGGACGTGAGGCGCAGCCCGAGGACATCACCCGTGCCATCCCCTATATCAAGCGCATTATCGCGGCCTATAACATCCCGGTCATAGAGGTAGACGGCTATGAGGCCGACGATGTGATAGGCACGCTCAGCCGCATAGCCGAGGCAAAGGGGTATGACACCTACATGATGACCCCCGACAAAGACTACGGCCAGCTGGTGACCGACCATGTGTGGATGTACCGCCCGTCGCTCCGCGGCGAGGGATTCGAGATACGCGGTCCCAAGGAAATCTGCGAACGTTACGGCATCGAGAACCCCCTGCAGGTGATAGACCTCCTGGCTCTGGAGGGCGACGCCTCCGACAATATCCCCGGATGTCCAGGCGTGGGCGAAAAAACGGCCCAGAAACTCATTGCCACCTACCATTCGGTGGAAAACATGCTCTCACAGGCCGACGACATCGCCGGAGCCATGGGGCGCAAAGTGCGTGACAATGCCGAGCAGATACGTTTTTCCAAGGCACTGGCCACCATCAAGACCGATGTGCCGCTCGACATAGACATAGACGCGCTGGTGCGCGCTCCCGAGGATGCGGACGCGCTCGCAGAGGTGTACAAGGAGCTGGAGTTCCGCACCTTCCTCAAGCGCCTCAGTGACCGCCTGACCACAACGCCGAAGTCCGAAAAGCCCAAAGAGGGCGACATGGGGTCGCTGTTTGACGTGGACGGTTCAGCTGACGCCGCATCGGAAGTGCTCCCTGCCGGCGATACCCTCGCTGATATTCCCCACCGCTTCACCATGCTTACTGATATGAATCAGGTGGCCGAACTGGTGCAACGCGCCGCCAAGGAGGAGCGCATAGGAGTGGATTTCTATTCTCTGGGTGACCAGCCCATGACGGCTCAGTGGCGCGGACTGTCCGTAGCTTTCTCAAGCGGTGACTGCTTCTACATACCTGTCAGCGAAGGAAAGTCCCGGGCCGAACTGATTAGTGTGCTCGAGCCACTCTTCGGCCAGGGGACGGTGACGGTGGTAAGCCATGACGTGAAGTCAGCCTACCTGCTGCTCAAGCGCGAGGGCATAGACTGGGGGACGGCCTATTTTGACACTTCGGTCACCCACTATATCCTTGAGCCCGAGACAGGACACCGTCTGTCCAACGTGGCGGCTCGGTATCTCAACTATATCACCATAGATTACGCTGACAATGTCCGTTCGTTGCGCCGGAATAAATATATGGCGGAGGATGCTGCATGCGAGCTGTTCTGCGAGGGCGCGCTGACGGCTCTGCGCCTCTATGAGCCACTCAAAGGGGAAATCATCAGCCGCGACCAGCTCCCTCTGCTCGATGACATAGAGCTGCCACTGATCCGGGTGCTCGCCGAAATGGAGTGGACCGGCGCACGTATCAATGTCGAGGAGCTTCACGAGCTGTCTCGCCGCTATACCGCCCAGCTCAACGAGATGGAGGAGGAGGCATACCGCATGGCCGGACACAAATTCAATATAGCCAGCCCCATGCAGGTAGGCGAGATACTGTTCGGGGAGATGAAGATCGATTCGTCGGCCAAGAAGACCAAGCGCGGAGCCTACAGCACTACCGAGGAAATCCTGGAGAAATACCGCTATACGGTCCCCTTGGTTGACCTTATACTGAAGATTCGCGCCCTGCGCAAACTGCTCGTAACGTATATAGACGCGCTGCCACAGCTCGTCAACCCCGTCACCGGAAAAATCCACACGACCTATAACCAGACTGTCACCGCTACCGGGCGCATATCATCGGCCAACCCCAATCTCCAGAACATCCCCATCCGCTCCGATGACGGACGCGAGATACGCAAGGCATTCATAGCCGACCCGGGATGCCTCTTTATGAGCGCGGACTACTCCCAGATAGAGCTGCGCCTGATGGCCGACATGTCGGGCGACCCCGACATGCTCCGCGCATTCAACGACGGCGAGGATATCCACCGTTCCACTGCTGCCAAGGTCTACTCGGTGCCTATCGACGAGGTCACTGACAACATGCGCCGCAACGCCAAGACTGCCAACTTCGGCATCATCTACGGCATATCGGCCTTCGGCCTGTCGGAGCGGTTAGGCATACCGCGCTCCGAGGCCAAGCAGCTCATTGACGGTTATTTCGCCAGCTATCCCCACATACGTGAATACATCGACAAGCAGATAGAGGGCGCCAAAGACCGCGGATTCGTCACCACCCTCATGGGGCGCAAACGTTACCTGCCCGACATCAATTCGCGCAACTCGGTGGTGCGTAGCTACGCCGAGCGCAATGCCGTCAACGCTCCCCTGCAGGGGTCGGCTGCCGACATCATCAAGCTGGCCATGATTAATGTCTACCGCCACATCGAGGAAGCCGGACTCCGCTCGCGCATGATAATGCAGGTCCACGACGAACTCATATTCAACGTAGTCCCCGACGAGCTCCCACGCCTCCAGCAGATAGTCACCACCGACATGTCCGACGCCTACCGCGGCCGCGTCCCCCTTGAAGTCTCCTGCGGCGTAGGCACCAACTGGCTCGAAGCCCACTGATCCCCCTCGGAGCCACCTCCCGATGTCCCTGACGTAGGCAATTGCACACATCGTAGTAGGGACATGCCATGGCATGTCTGCTGACGCAACACCTCTCATTAGCACGGCTTTAGGGGACATGCCATGGCATGTCCCAATGCTGTTTAATTAAGCGTATAATGGATGTATGTGCTCGTGGGGCGAAACCTCTCCGAGGTTTATATGGATGGGGGGGCTTTACCCCATGTACGTCGCTACGCGCCGTGCATGGGGCTACGCACGGCTGGCACGTCTCCGACGTGCCCCTACCCATGCAACACGCTGATACACCGCAAGTTGTAGGGACACGCCATGGCATGTCGCCGAACGCATGTACCAGCGGCGCGGCCATCTGTGCGTGTGTATCCCTTTGTGTAACAAGCCATGGCATGTCTGCTGACGCACCTCCCTCATTAGCATGTCTGCTGACGCAACACTCTCATTAGCATTGCTTTAGGCGACATGCCATGGCATGTCCCTACTACATATGAACGCCATTCGAGCATTTACGCTTGCTTAATTAAACAGCATTGTGGCATGTCCCTACTGCATAGGAACCCCAGTCAAGCATTAAAGACTGCTTAAGTTAGTGACATTGAGCCACAGCACGATGACCTCCCATTGAGCCCTTATTTTGGTGCCATTTTCGGCTTAAAATGTCGTGAGCACAGTGGGTTGTGAGTCAATATGTGTAAACCTCTGATATGCAGTGATAAATGAAGCCAAGATTTCTAAAACATAGGCAAGTTTGGGCCTGAAGTCTTTCAAAACATAGGCAAGATGTGTCATTGACGGCTTGATGTCGGCAGCATTGCGCCACCGGCTATCGGAGGCGGTCAGAGTGTGACAGCAGCTCGAAAATCAGGGATGACAGGATTGCGTTGATGCGGTCAGGATAAAGTGGTTGTCATGGAAACTGAACTCATCTTCATAGGCCTGTCCGAACGGATAGTGCGAATTGACGGTTCCGGCATTGCATTCAGGACGTCTTTTGTCAAATGTGACTTTTACAATGTACTTGTTGGTGCG
Source organism: uncultured Bacteroidales bacterium (assembly GCA_900539915.1). Taxonomy (GTDB): domain Bacteria; phylum Bacteroidota; class Bacteroidia; order Bacteroidales; family Muribaculaceae; genus Amulumruptor. The sequence continues at coordinate 33,023 of UQDU01000005.1, forward strand.
GTTTCCCATTGCATTTTATAACTGTTGGCCGGCATGCTCATGCCGGAGTCAGGGAGAGGATGGTGTCGAGGAGGTGTGTGGCTGTCTCGGTGTTGGGGACGTCGGCTATGGCGAAGCTGCGGCGGCCGTTGGTCTCGCGGATGCGCACACGCCGGGGGTTCTGCTGGAGAAACTGGATGAGGCGGCCAAACATTGGGGACTCGTAGTAGGCGCGGTTGTCGTCGCCTACGAAGTAGACAAACATCGTGCCCTGCTTGAGCACCACCTTCTCTATGCCGAGGCGGCGGGCCATGCGGCGCAGCCGGGGGATGCGCAGAAGTTCTTCGGTCTCGTAGGGGATTTTGCCGAAGCGGTCGATGAGGCGCATGCGGTAGGCCTGGAGGTCGGTCTCGCGCTCGATGCTGTCAAGCTCCTGGTAGAGGCTGATGCGTTCGCTCTCCTGGGGCACGTAGGAGGCCGGGAGAAGCAGCTCCATGTCGCTTTCGATGACGCAGTCGGCCACGTACTCTATCTCCTTGCCTTCGGAAGCATCCTCCTGCTCGAGGTCGCTGAACTCCTCGTTGCGCAGCTCGGTGACAGCTTCTTTCAGTATCTTCTGGTAGGTCTCGTAGCCGAGGTCGGCAATGAAGCCGCTCTGCTCCGCTCCAAGGAGGTTGCCGGCTCCGCGTATGTCGAGGTCCTGCATGGCTATGTGGATTCCGGCTCCGAGGTCGCTGAAACTTTCTATGGCCTGCAGACGGCGTCGGGCGTCGGGTGTGAGCGGATTGCCCGGGGGCACCATCAGATAGCAGAACGCCTTGCGTGACGAGCGTCCGACGCGGCCACGGAGCTGATGCAGCTCGCTGAGGCCGAAATTCTGGGCGTTGTTGATCATGATGGTATTGACGTTTGGCATGTCTATGCCGCTCTCTATGATGGTTGTGGCGATGAGCACGTCATAGTCGTGGTTGGCGAAATCTATGATGGCCTTCTCCAGCTTCTCCGGGGGCATCTGGCCGTGGGCCACGAGTGTACGAGCGTCGGGGACGAGGCGTTTGACCATCTCCTCAAGCTGATACAGCCCCTCGATGCGGTTGTTGACGAGGAATACCTGTCCGTTACGGGCAAGCTCGAAATTGACAGCTTCCGACACGATGTCGTCGCTGAGCGAGTTGACCGACGTCAGTATAGGGTAGCGGTTGGCCGGGGGTGTGGTTATGGCCGAGAGGTCACGCGCACCCATCAGCGAGAACTGCAGTGTGCGCGGTATAGGTGTGGCGCTCATGGTCAGGGTGTCGACATTGACCTTCATCTGCTTGAGTTTCTCCTTGACAGCCACGCCGAATTTCTGCTCCTCGTCGATGACGAGCAATCCGAGGTCCTTGAACTTGACCGACTTTCCTATGAGCTTGTGGGTGCCGATGATGATGTCAATCTTGCCGGCCTCGAGGGCTGCAAGGATTTCCTTGACCTGCTTGGGGGTGCGTGCGCGCGACAGGTAGTCCACCCTGACCGGGAACTCTTTCAGACGCTCCTTGAATGTGTTGTAGTGCTGGTAGGCCAGTACGGTAGTCGGGACGAGTACCGCGGTCTGCTTGCCGTCGGTGGCGGCTTTGAAAGCGGCGCGTATGGCTATTTCAGTCTTGCCGAAACCTACGTCGCCGCATATGAGGCGGTCCATGGGGCGCGGACGCTCCATGTCGGCCTTGACGGCCTGTGTGGCGGTGAGCTGGTCGGGCGTGTCCTCGTAGATAAACGAAGCCTCAAGCTCCTGCTGCAGGTAGCTGTCAGGCGAAAAGGCATATCCGGCCTCGTCACGCCGGGCGGCATAGAGCTTGATGAGGTCACGGGCTATGTCCTTGAGGCGCGACTTGGTGCGCTCCTTCATCTTGTTCCACGCGCCTGAGCCGAGTTTGTTGACCTTGGGTGGCACCCCCTCCTTGCCGCGGTATTTGGCGAGCTTGTGGAGGGCGTGGATGCTCACGAAGATTATGTCGTCGTTGGCATAGACGAGTTTGATCATCTCCTGTGTGCGCCCGTTGACATTTGTGCGGAGCAGCCCGGCGAATTTGCCCACACCATGGTCGACATGCACTATGTAATCGCCCACCTCTATCTGTCCCAGCTCCTTGAGCGACAGGGCCAGTTTGCCCGAGCGTGCACGGTCGCTCTTGAGATTGTATTTGTGGAAACGGTCAAAAATCTGATGGTCGGTAAAGACGCACTTGTGGGTAGCGGCATCGCTGAAGCCAAGGTGGAGCGTAGGTATGACGGGTATGAATGTGATGCCGCTGTCGCCACGGTCAGCGAAGATGGCGCGGAGGCGTTCGATCTGCTTCTCGCTGTCTGATAATATATATATGGTGTAGCCATCGGCGAGCAGACGTGAAAACGAGTCGCTGATGAGGTCGAAATTCTTGTGATACAGAGCCTGGGGAGAGCACTGGAAGTCAATGGAGGCGGTGCACTCCTTGTCGGCGACATCGCCGGCGGTGAAGCGTATCTGCTTCATGGCCTCGAGGGCGGCAGCCGCGCGGTCGGCATCGACCACCTGGCTCATAGCTGACGAATCGCCCTCCTCGGCTATCATGGCGCTCGTGCTGAATTTTTCCTCGGATATGGCCCGGATACGGCCCACGGTGTAGTCGGCATCGCGCAGAGCCACGATGGTATTGTCGCCGACAAATTCCATCAGCGACATGCCGCTTTCGCTCTGTGCGTCGAGAGCCGAAGTGATGGATACTTCGTCAAGTTTCTGCTCGCTGAGCTGCGTCTCCACATTGAATGTGCGTATCGAGTCAATGTCGTCGCCGAAGAAGTCCAGACGGTAGGGCAGCTCGTTGCTGTAGCCGAAGATGTCGAGGATAGAGCCGCGCACAGCCCATTGCCCCGGTTCATACACATAGTCCACCTCCTTGAATCCGTTGTCGCGCAGCCATTTCTGTGTCTCCGTCAGGTCGGCAGGAGTGCGAGTGGAGAGCACTATGGTGTGGCCGCTGACATCCTTGGCCGATGCCACCTTCTCGGCAAGAGCCTCGGGGTACGTGACCACATAGCGCAGACCGTCAGATGCCATCCAGCGGCTCAGGGTCTCCGTGCGCAGGATGCGCGACGGGCCGTCAAGCTGGCCGTATTTTATGTCACGCTTGTACGACGACGGAAAATACATCACCGCCTCCTCGCCCATGAGGCGTGTGAGGTCATGGTAGATGTATCCGGCATCATCGGGCGAGTCGCCCACGATAATCATGGTGCCGCACGAGGCGTCAAGGGATGCGAAAAGCATGGCAGGTGATGAACCTGCCATGTTATATAGGCCTAATCGGCGGCATTTGCTGTCAGATAGCGCACGAGTGATGGCCTTGCGTCGTGCCGGGGTGAGGAAGGCCGCGCTTAGTTGGGGGAGGGTCAAGGCGTTATTTCTTTTTTGCCGGACGCAGGATTTCGGAGTAGCGGCCGGGAGTATTCAGAACTGTGGCCGCGCTGTCGAGGCATTCGTCAAAGCGGAGGGCGTTTTCGATCTGGCCGGGGCGCAGATAATAGCGCGAGACGATCTCGTTGCTCAGAAGGCGTTCGATGTCGGGACGCGCCGTGTTGAAGTCGTGGTCAGGGTCATGCTTGAGCATGGTGGCGAGGACGTCGATTTGTGCGCTGACCGAGTCGGTCATGTAACCCTCGTGTTTGGCTCCCTCGCGCAGATTGTCAATCATCTTGTCGAGGACACGGTCATAGTTGATGGTGGAGGGGTTGACAAACGAGCGGAAATCCTCAAATATGTCGTCGGTGATGACAAACTTGGCTGCCGGGGCTATGGAGTCATGTGTGGCTGCGAACCGGGTGGCGTAGTCCATAATCTTGAAGTTCTCCACCACATTGTAGGTCATGCGGTTAGGGGTGCCGTACTTGACCTTGATGTCGGGGGTGATGCCGCCGCCGTCACGCACCTCGCGTCCGTTGGCAGTGCTAAACACATTGGTCAGGCTGTCAGGAATGCGTGACACCGAACCGTCGGGGTTGCGGTGGCTGTAGTCTATGGCTTGTACCAGACGGCCACTGGGGAGGAAATATTTGGCGATGGTCACCTTGAGCATGCCCTCGTAGGGGAGGGGACGCGATGTCTGTACAAGCCCCTTGCCAAAAGAACGCTGGCCTATGACCACCGCGCGGTCAAGGTCCTGGAGGGCGCCGCTGACAATCTCACTTGATGAGGCGGTGCCGCCGTCGACGAGTATCGCCAGGGGTATCTTCGTGTCGATGGGCGCGGATGTGGTTTTGTAGACCTTCTCGTTGGTCAGCTCGCGGCCTCGCTGGCGCAGCACTTCGGTGCCTTTGGGCACGAAATAGCTGACAATCTTCACGGCGGCTTCAAGCAGTCCGCCTCCGTTGCCTCGCAGGTCCAGCACTATGGACTTCACCCTGGGGTCGGCCTTGAGTTTGAGGAGGGCGTCCTTGACCTCTGCGGCTGACTTATCAGTGAAAGATGTCAGGACTATATAGCCGATGTCATCGCGGACCACTCCGTAGAATGGCACCGACGGCTCCTGAATCTTGCGGCGTGTGATGTCGACCGATATTATGGAGTCGGTCACATAGGGGCGGCAGACGGATACCTTGACTACCGTGCCCGCGCTGCCCTTTAGACGGGTAGAGGCCTTCTCGGTGGTCCAGCCCTTCACGCTGTCGCCGTCGATGGTCAGGATTCGGTCACCCGAACGGAGTCCGGCCTGAAACGCCGGACTGCCCACGAGCGGCTCCGAGATGTACACATTGCCGTCGCGCTGCATGATCATGGAGCCGATGCCGGCATATTCGCCAGTGGTCATGCGCTTGAACGCATCCTGTTTGTCCTGGGGGATATACTCGGTGTAGGGGTCGATGTCGTCAAGCATGGCATCTATCGCCGTGGTGATGGACTTCGAGGCGTCTATGGTGTCGACATAAAATGTCTGCAATTCCTTGTAGAGCGAGTTGAAGATGTCGAGATTGCGTGATATTTCGGCCTTGTTGTTGCGTGTGGCAGCCCCTGCTATCAGCGACAGGGCCACGATGGCCGCGGCAAATGTGAGAATTTTCTTCATCTATTCCGTTGGGTTCTTGTGCTGTTATATTATAATGTGCAAAGGTAACTATTTTCAAGCTATGGCAGTGCGGGTTTAAGCATATTTCAGTTTTATGATTATATGTTAAACGATTGAAGAGCCCATATGTATCACTGAAGTAGAGTGATTTTTTTGCTAACTTTGCAGCCATGAGTTCTCTACATCACAAATCTGACGCCGCAAAACCGCCCAGAGCCCAGTTTAACACCCGTATAGGAGTGATAGCCACTACGGTTGGCTCGGCTGTGGGTCTCGGCAATATATGGCGGTTCCCTTATGAGGCCGGAGTGCATGGCGGAGGGGCCTTCATGCTTGTCTATGTCGCGTTTATCCTGGTCATAGGCATCCCGGTGGTCACCGCAGAGTTCATAATAGGCCGTCACTCGGGCGTCAATGTCTACGGCGCATTCAAGCGTCTCCACGGTTCGCCCTACTGGAGAATAGTTGGAGCCATAGGCATCCTTGCCTCGCTTATGATATTGAGTTTCTACAGCGTCGTGGCCGGATGGACGGCTGACTACATAGTGCGTTCCGTGCAGGATTTCTCGGGAGCGCACACCCAGGAGGCCCTGCACCGCCAGTTTGGCGAATTTACCTCCTCGTGGGATGCGGTGGTCTGGACGGTGGTGTTTCTGCTCGCCAACTTCTGGATACTCAGGCGAGGCGTGCAGAAGGGGATAGAGAAAATGTCAAACATCATGATGCCGGCTCTCTTCGTGCTGCTCATCGTGTTCTGCATCAATTCGCTGTTTATGCCCGGTACAGCCGAAGGGTTGAGATTCCTGTTCAAGCCCGATTTTTCCAAGATAGATTCCTCGGTGATGCTGGGAGCCATGGGTCAGGCGTTCTTTACGCTCAGTCTGGGACTGGGATGTCTGATCACCTACTCGAGCTACTTCAACCGCCGCACCGACCTGGTGCGCACGGCGTCGACATCGGCAGCTCTTGACACACTTGTGGCTGTCCTGGCCGGCATCATCATCTTCCCGGCGGTCTTCACGTTCGGGCAGTCTCCGGCCGAGGGTCCGAAGCTCGTGTTTGAGGTGCTCCCGGCCATATTCTACAATATGAAGTTCGGCATGGTATGGTCCACGCTGTTTTTCGTGCTGCTTTTCCTTGCATCCCTGACCTCCACCATATCCATGAGTGAAATCTCCATAGCCTATTTCTGCGAAGAACGCAAGATGGGGCGCACCCGGGCCACCGTGCTCAATACGGCGATAGCCATCGTTTTCGGGTCGCTCTGCTCGTTGTCGTTCGGACCGTTGGCCGACATGAAGATATTCGGGATGACCCTGTTTGACCTCTTTGATTTCGTGTCGTCCAATGTGCTTCTGCCTGTCGGAGGCATGCTCATATCTATCTTCGTAGGGTGGGTGCTTGACAGGTCGGCCATCGATGAGGAAATCGGAGGCAGCGGCCGCCCGGCGCGGCGCATGCTCGTCAGGGTGATAGTGGCGTGTCTCCGTTATGTGGCTCCCGTGTGCATCCTCATTGTGTTTCTTGGCGGTCTCGGACTGTTTGACTGATTAAACACCCTCTAAATTACGATGGAAAGAAAAGATTTTGAGATAATGGCTCCGGTAGGGAGCTACGAGTCGCTCCACGCGGCCATCAACGCCGGCGCGGATGCAGTGTATTTCGGCGTGGAAGGGCTCAACATGAGGGCGCGTTCGAGCGTGAACTTCACCTTGGCCGACCTGCATAACATCGCCGACATATGCCGGCAGTCAGGAGTCAAAACCTACCTGACGGTCAATACCGTCATCTACGACTCCGAGATAGAGCTGTGCCACAAGGTCATTGATGCCGCCAAGGAGGCCGGCATCTCCGCCATAATAGCCACCGACATCGCGGCCATAAGCTATGCGAGGAGCATCGGGGTGGAGGTGCATATCTCCACCCAGTCCAACATCACCAACATAGAGGCGGTCAGATTCTACAGTTCCATGGCCGATGTCATGGTGCTCGCCAGGGAGCTTAATCTCGAGCAGGTGCGCGCCATCCATGATGCTATCGTGAGCGAGAACATCTGCGGACCGTCGGGACGCAGGGTCGGCATAGAGATGTTTTGCCACGGAGCCTTGTGCATGGCCGTAAGCGGCAAGTGCTATCTGAGTCTGCATGAGATGAACTCCAGCGCCAACCGCGGTGCGTGCACACAGATATGCCGTCGGGGCTACACCGTGACCGACCGCGAGACCGGCGAACAGCTTGCCGTGGAAAACAAGTACATCATGTCGCCCAAAGACCTCAAGACCATCCACTTCCTCAACAAGATGGTGGATGCCGGTGTGACGGTGTTCAAAATCGAAGGCCGCGCCCGCGGTCCCGAGTATGTATCCATAGCCGTCGAGGCTTATGACCGGGCGTTGAAGGCGATATGTGACGGCTCCTATGACGACGCGCTCATAGCAGAGCTTGACAAGCGGCTGGAGATGATTTTCAACCGCGGGTTCTGGGACGGCTACTATCTCGGCCAGCGGCTCGGAGAGTGGTCGGCAAAGTACGGCTCGTCGGCCACGAGGACCAAGCAATACATAGCCAAGGGAGTCCGGTATTTCTCCAAACTCGGGGTTGCCGAGTTTCTGATGGAGGCCGGCGAGCTTAAGGTGGGCGACGAGGTGGTCATCACCGGGCCTACCACCGGGGCTGAAATAGTCACGGTAGAGGAGATCCGCGTAGACCTCCAGCCGGTAGACAAGGCTGTCAAAGGCCAGAGCATATCTATCCCCGTGCCGTGCAAGGTGCGTCCGAGCGACCGCATGTATTTATGGGTAGATACGACCTCGAAAAAGGCGTAAAACCCCGTCCGGGGCGGTAAAATGAGCTATTTTCGCAAATATTTGTTAAAACATTTGCATAATTCAGACGTGCGCTGTACCTTTGCACCGCTTTCCCACTCAAACGGCGATGCCGGTGAGGCCAAAGGGACGGCTGAGAACATTGAATGATGCCTCTTTAGCTCAGTTGGCCAGAGCACGTGATTTGTAATCTCGGGGTCGTTGGTTCGAATCCGACAAGAGGCTCAAAATTTGATTTAGGTATCTGCATGCCGCTTCACAGCTTCATGCGGTGCTAATGATAGAATTTTCCTCCCGGCCTCCGCGATGAGGAGCGGGGTCAGGAAAAGACGGGCGAATACCAGAGTGGCCAAATGGGGCAGACTGTAAATCTGCTGGTTTATACCTTCGGTGGTTCGAATCCATCTTCGCCCACTTTATTAATCCTATGTTTAAGCATAGCGAGATTCTTGCAATAAGGTCTCAGGCTTTAACATCTGACGTTTGCGGAAGTAGCTCAGTTGATAGAGCATCAGCCTTCCAAGCTGAGGGTCGCGAGTTTGAGCCTCGTCTTCCGCTCTAAATTTATATGGAAACACGAGCCTGACATCAGGCTGTGTGGTGAAACCTTTCTAACGACATTGAAACATCTGCCAATGTAGCTCAGGGGTAGAGCACTTCCTTGGTAAGGAAGAGGTCGCGGGTTCAAATCCCGCCATCGGCTCCAAGTTTATTCAGCAAAACTCTCCTAATTCATTGCCCCGATAGTGTCTTTTTGTGCTGTCGCGGCATCTTGTTGAAAAGTAAAACTTAATATTTTTAAGCAACATAAAATCAGCTAAAAGTTATGGCTAAAGAGAAATTCGAAAGAACCAAACCGCATGTTAACATCGGTACCATCGGTCACGTTGACCACGGTAAAACCACTCTGACCGCTGCCATCACCACCGTACTGGCAAAGAACGGTCTCTCTGAGGTTAAGTCATTCGACCAGATTGACAACGCTCCCGAGGAAAAGGAACGTGGTATCACCATCAACACCGCCCACGTTGAATACGAAACAGCTAACCGCCACTACGCTCACGTAGACTGCCCGGGACACGCTGACTACGTAAAGAACATGGTAACCGGTGCTGCTCAGATGGACGGTGCTATCATCGTGGTAGCTGCAACTGACGGTCCCATGCCCCAGACACGTGAGCACATCCTTCTCGCTCGTCAGGTGAACGTACCCCGTATCGTAGTGTTCCTCAACAAGTGCGACATGGTTGACGACGAAGAGATGTTCGAACTCGTAGAGATGGAAATGCGCGACCTCCTTTCTTCTTATGACTACGATGGTGACAACACCCCCATCATCCGTGGTTCAGCACTCGGCGCTCTCAATGGCGAGCCCCAGTGGGAAGCTAAGGTTATGGAGCTCATGGATGCAGTTGACAACTGGATTCCCCTGCCTCCCCGTGACATCGACAAACCCTTCCTTATGCCTGTTGAGGACGTGTTCTCAATCACAGGTCGTGGTACAGTTGCTACCGGCCGTATCGAGACTGGCATCGTGAAGGTAGGTGACGAAGTTCAGATCATGGGTCTTGGTGCTGACATGAAGTCAGTGGTTACCGGTGTCGAGATGTTCCGCAAGCTCCTCGATCAGGGCGAAGCTGGTGACAACGTAGGTCTCCTCCTCCGTGGTATCGACAAGAAGGACATCAAGCGCGGTATGGTAATCTGCCATCCCGGAGTCGTTAAGCCCCACAGCAAGTTCAAAGCTTCTGTATATATCCTCAAGAAGGAAGAAGGTGGCCGCCACACTCCGTTCCACAACCACTATCGTCCCCAGTTCTACATCCGTACACTTGACGTTACCGGCGAGATCACTCTCCCCGAAGGTGTAGAAATGGTAATGCCCGGTGACAACGTTGAGATCAACGTTGAGCTCATCAACCCCGTAGCTTGCGACAAGGGTCTCCGCTTCGCTATCCGTGAAGGTGGCCGCACAGTAGGCTCAGGTCAGATCACCGAAATCTACGAATAATCCCATCAAGCGATTATAAGTAACATAAAAGAGAGATGGCGCGGAGCCATCAGGTTCTGAGGCATCTCTCTTTTATCACACACGGGAATAGCTCAGTCGGTAGAGCACTGGTCTCCAAAACCAGGTGTCGGGAGTTCGAGCCTCTCTTCCCGTGCTAAAATATAACCACCAATGGCTAAACTTAAACTACTCAACGATATCGAGGAGTCTTATAACGAACTTCGCTATAAGACTTCTTGGCCAACAAAGGGTCAGCTGATCAAGAGTGCTATTATCGTGTTGATAGCTTCCGTAATCATCGCGCTGATAATATTCTGCATGGATCAGGTGATTGACTATGTCATGCACCTTATCTACGGCCTTGCCGAGTAATCAACCACCTTTCAATTTTTAGCGGTCACATCAATGTCTGAAGTAAAGCGTTCTTGGTATGTGCTTCGCGCCATATCCGGTAAGGAAGCCAAGGTCAAGGAGGTGCTGGATGCAGCCATCCGCAACACCGACCTCGGCAAACATGTATTTCAAGTCTTGATACCCACTGAAAAGGTGCTTACCGTGCGTAACGGTAAGAAGACGGTCAAGGAGCGTACCCTCTACAGCGGTTACGTTTTCGTGGAGTGCATGCTGACAGGCGAAGTCCTCGTCACGCTGCGCGATACGACTAACGTGATCGACTTTTTGCGTGGCAAAGGCAAGGACGCCAAGCCCGAGTCGCTGCGCGAAAGCGAGGTGAAGCGCATGCTTGGTATGGCCGACGAGCTCTCTCAGGGCGAAGTCGACGGTACCAATGACTTCATGGTCGGCGAGACCGTCAAGGTCAACTACGGTCCGTTCAACGGATTCACCGGAGTGATCGAGGAGGTCAACCGCGAGAAGCGCAAGCTCAAGGTGATGGTCAAGATTTTTGGCCGCAAGACACCTCTGGAGTTGGATAATTCGCAAGTAGAGCGGGAGTAAAAGCCCCGCGGACACCGACGGGCCATCGTTGCCCCGCCCCCTCTAATCCGTCAGAGCGGCTTCCTTTGCTGCTGACATTAGAGATGCCACATATGGCTTATACGAGTGACTGACGCCAGCCGTCAGGGGGAGCTTCCAAAGCCCCGCGCCCTTGCTTTCATAATGGGCCGCTTGCAGGTTACGCTGCAGGTCTGGCGCAAATCAGGCATCGGACATTCGCAGCTGTCAGGCTGACAGCGGTCAGTGGCATCACGACATGTTACACACACACCGGGCATCGCGTCCCGGCTGACGACGGCATGATGGAGCGAGGTGACAAGTGTGTCAGGACGTTCCGCGTAACGTTTGAACCGCAACCTCTAAACAACAACATTTAAAGAGTTAAACAAAAATGGCTAAAGAAATTGCTGGACAGATCAAATTACAGATCAAAGGCGGTGCTGCAAATCCTTCGCCCCCAGTAGGACCGGCTCTCGGTTCGAAGGGCATCAACATCATGGAGTTTTGCAAGCAGTTCAATGCCCGCACCCAGGACAAGGCCGGTAAGGTGCTCCCGGTAGTAATCACCTACTACACTGACAAGAGCTTTGACTTCGTAGTCAAGACCCCCCCGGTAGCAGTTCAGCTCAAGGAAGTCGCAAAACTCAAGAGCGGCTCTGCTCAGCCTAACCGTAACAAGGTGGCTGAAATCACATGGGACCAGGTAAAGGCAATCGCTGAAGACAAGATGCCCGACTTGAACTGTTTCACAGTCGAATCGGCAATGCGCATGGTTGCCGGCACAGCCAGAAGCATGGGTATCACCGTAAAAGGAGCATTCCCTGAAAATAACTAATTAACTTCAATTGACACATGGGTAAACTGACTAAAAACCAGAAGATTGCTGCAGAGAAAATTGAAGCAGGGAAGGCTTATTCGCTCACCGAGGCCTCAGCTAAGGTCAAGGAAGTGAATTACGCCAAGTTTGACGCCTCTGTCGACATCGACGTGCGTCTTGGCGTTGACCCCCGCAAGGCTAACCAGATGGTACGTGGCGTGGTGACACTGCCCCACGGTACCGGCAAGCAGGTAAGAGTGCTTGTGCTCTGCAATGCAGATGCCGAGGCTGCCGCCAAGGCTGCCGGAGCTGATTATGTAGGCCTCGACGAATACATCGACAAAATCAAGGGCGGATGGACTGACATCGACGTCATCATCACCCAGCCCGCCATCATGGGTAAAATCGGTGCCCTGGGCCGTGTGCTCGGTCCCCGCGGCCTGATGCCTAACCCCAAGAGCGGCACTGTGACTGTCGACGTTGCCAAGGCTGTCGAGGAGGTCAAGAAGGGTAAAATCGACTTCAAGGTCGACAAGAACGGTATCGTGCACACTTCTATCGGCAAGGTGAGCTTCACTCCCGAGCAGATCGGCGACAACGCACGCGAGTTCATCAACACCCTGATCAAACTCAAACCCTCTGCTGCAAAAGGCACCTATATCAAGAGCATTTATCTTTCGAGCACTATGAGCCCGGGCGTCAAGATTGACACAAAGTCAATCGATGAGTAATCTAACCTCTTAAAAATCCCGCAATCACGATGAAAAAGGAAGATAAAGGCATAATAATCGAGAAAATCACCGAGACCCTCAAGGAATACGGCTGCTTCTACCTCGTAGAGACCGCCGGCCTTGACGCTGAAAAGACCTCAGCTCTGCGCCGTGCCTGTGCCAAGGCCGACATCAAGCTGATTGTGGTCAAGAACACCCTCCTTCACAAGGCACTCGAAAACATGGATGGTGACTACTCTGAGCTCTATCCCGCTCTCAAGGAGTCAACCTCTCTGATGTGTGCCAATGTGGGCAACGCCCCGGCCAAGCTGCTCAAGGACTTCATCAAGAAGGACGACAAGCTGCCCAAGCTCAAGGCTGCCTACGTAGAGGAGACCGTGTATATGGGTGCAGACCAGCTCGACGCTCTCGCTGCTATCAAGAGCAAGAACGAGCTTATCGCCGACGTTGTGGCTCTGCTCCAGTCTCCTGCCAAGAATGTCGTTTCGGCACTCACTTCAGGAGGCACCAAGCTCCACGGCATCCTCGAGACCCTCTCGAAGAAGGAAGGCTGATGAAAGAAGTCGCCGCTGCCGCCCTCCGGGGCCGCCGGGGACTCCCTTGCACCTCTCTCCGTTTATCTCAATCATTTTAACACAAAAACTTTCAAAAACAATACTAAAATGGCAGATTTAAAAGCTTTTGCAGAACAACTCGTTTCTCTCACAGTGAAGGAAGTAAACGAACTCGCTCAGATCCTCAAGGACGAGTATGGCATCGAACCCGCAGCTGCAGCTGTAGCAGTAGCTGCAGGTCCCGCAGCTGGCGCAGCAGCCGCTGAGGAGAAGACTTCTTTTGACGTTGTCCTCAAAAACGCAGGTGCCGGCAAGCTCGCCGTTGTCAAGCTCGTTAAGGAGCTCACAGGTCTCGGCCTCAAGGAGGCTAAGGAGATGGTTGACGGCGCTCCCAGCGTAATCAAGGAAGGCGTTGCCAAGGCTGATGCAGAAGGCATCAAGAAGCAGCTCGAAGAAGCAGGCGCTGAAGTTGAGCTTAAATAATACGCCTGATATTCAGGACGTTAGGTTAAGAAACCCCTTTATGGGTGTTTCTTAACCTTTCGTGTCATTATCAACATTGATGACACGCCCCACAGTATCTTAAGCGAGCTCTTCTCTTTCAGTTCTCCAAGTTTTTTCATATCCATGCCGCATGGAGCCGGTCCTTATCTGTGACGGGGGCTCTGCGGCTATTCAACTCACATAGATGTCAGCACAATTAGACAAACCCCGTGTAAACTTCGCGTCGGTTAAGAACCCTCTCCCTTATCCCGACTTCTTGGAGGTGCAGCTCAAATCCTTCCAGGACTTCCTGCAGCTTGACACTCCTCCCGAAAAACGCAACAACGAGGGGCTTTTCAAAGTATTTGCCGAGAACTTCCCGATTGCCGACACTCGTAACAATTTCGTACTGGAATTTCTCGACTATTACGTCGATCCCCCACGTTACACTATAGCTGAATGCCTCGAGCGCGGCCTGACCTATTCGGTGCCCCTCAAGGCCAAGCTCAAACTGTACTGTACCGACCCTGACCACGAGGACTTCGCCACTGTGATTCAGGATGTCTATCTGGGTCAAATACCTTATATGACCGATAAGGGCACTTTCGTCATCAACGGTGCCGAGCGCGTCGTCGTGTCGCAGCTCCACCGTTCGCCGGGTGTCTTCTTCGGCCAGTCTACCCATGCCAATGGCACCAAGCTCTACTCTGCGCGTATCATCCCCTTCCGCGGCAGCTGGATAGAGTTTGCCACTGACATCAACAATGTCATGTACGCCTACATCGACCGCAAGAAGAAATTGCCCGTGACCACTCTGTTGCGTGCCATCGGTCTGGAGAGCGACAAGGACATCATCGAAAAATTCGGTCTCGCCGAGGAGGTGAAGGTCAACAAGACCAACCTCAAGAAGGCTCTCGGACGCAAGCTTGCCGCCCGTGTGCTCAAGACGCGCATCGAGGACTTCGCCGACGAGGATACCGGCGAAGTGGTATCCATCGAGCGCAACGAGATGATTCTCGACCGCGAGACTGTGCTCGAAGAGGAGCACATCCAGGAAATACTCGACTCAGGCGTGCAGACGCTCCTCCTCCACAAGGTAGACGCCGGCTCCACTGACTACTCCATCATATTCAACACGCTTCAGAAGGATACGACCAACAGCGAGATTGAGGCTATCCAGTACATCTACCGACAGCTCCGCAACGCCGAGCCGCCGGACGATGCCAGCGCGCGCGAAGTCATCACCAACCTCTTCTTCTCGGAGAAGCGTTATGACCTCGGCGAGGTAGGCCGCTACCGTATCAACAAGAAGCTCGGTCTTGACACTCCCATGGATGTCAAGGTCCTCACACGCGAGGACATCGTGTCGATCATCAAGCACCTCATAGAGCTTATCAACTCCAAGGCTGACGTGGACGACATCGACCACCTGAGCAACCGCCGCGTTCGCACCGTCGGCGAGCAGCTCTACAACCAGTTTGCCATGGGTCTCGCCCGCATGTCGCGCACCATCCGTGAGCGCATGAACGTGCGTGACAATGAGGTGTTCACACCCATCGACCTTATCAACGCCAAGACTATCTCGAGCGTTATCAATACATTCTTCGGCACCAACGCGCTGAGCCAGTTCATGGACCAGACCAATCCGCTTGCCGAAATCACCCACAAGCGCCGTATGTCGGCCCTCGGCCCCGGCGGTCTGACCCGCGAACGCGCCGGCTTCGAGGTGCGTGACGTCCACTATACCCACTATGGCCGTCTCTGCCCGATCGAGACCCCTGAAGGTCCTAACATCGGTCTGATTTCGTCGCTCTGTGTATATGCAAAAATCAACGATCTCGGCTTCATCGAGACCCCCTACCGCGAGGTCAAGGATGCCAAGGTCAACCTCAAGAACGACAAGGTGGTCTACCTGACCGCCGAAGTGGAGGAGGGCAAGGTCATCGCCCAGGGCAACGCGCCGCTCAACGCCGACGGCTCTTTCGTGCGTGACCGTGTCAAGGCCCGTCTCGACGCCGATTTCCCCGTGGTAGCCCCCGGAGAGGTTGAGCTGATGGACGTGTCGCCCACACAGATTGCCTCTATCGCCGCTTCGCTCATCCCGTTCCTCGAGCATGACGACGCCAACCGTGCGCTCATGGGCTCTAACATGATGCGCCAGGCTGTGCCGCTGCTGCGCAGCGAGGCTCCTATCGTCGGTACCGGCATCGAGGGCCAGCTCATCCGCGACTCCCGCACCCAGATCATGGCCGAGGGCGACGGTGTCATCGAGTTTGTCGATGCGAGCGTCATCAAAATCCGCTATGACCGCACCCCCGACGAGGAGTTTGTGGCCTTCGAGGACGCTCTCAAGGAGTACCACCTCCCCAAATTCCGCAAGACCAACCAGAGCACCACTATCGACCTGCGCCCCATATGCAACAAGGGCCAGCGCGTCACGAAGGGCGACATCCTCACCGAAGGTTACTCTACCGAAAACGGCGAGCTCGCTCTCGGACGCAACCTCAAGGTGGCTTTCATGCCCTGGAAGGGTTACAACTATGAGGACGCCATCGTGCTCAACGAGCGCGTGGTGCGTGAGGACATCCTGACCTCGGTCCACGTCGACGAGTATTCGCTCGAAGTGCGCGAGACCAAGCGAGGCATGGAGGAGCTCACCAGCGACATCCCCAATGTCAGCGAGGACGCCACCAAGGATCTCGACGAGCGCGGCATCATCCGCGTCGGCGCACACGTGGTGCCCGGCGACATCATGATAGGCAAAATCACCCCCAAGGGCGAGAGCGACCCCACTCCCGAGGAGAAGCTGCTCCGCGCCATCTTCGGCGACAAGGCCGGCGATGTCAAGGACGCATCCCTCAAGGCTTCACCGTCGCTCAAGGGCGTGGTAATCGGCACCAATCTCTTCAGCCGTGCCACCAAGAAGAAAAAGTCCAAGAGCGCCAACGCGCAGCTCCCCCAGCTCGACGAGGAATACGAAAAGCGTCTCGACGAGCTCAAGGATGTGCTCGTCAGCAAGCTCACCACCCTGACCAAGGACCTCACCTCGGCCGGCGTCAAGGACTACCTCGGCACCGACATCATACCCCAGGGCTCCAAGTTTGCCGCTTCGACCCTGCGCGACATCGAGTATGACACCGTCAATCTGAGCAACTGGACCAACGACGAGCACAAGAACACGCTCATCCGCGCCACCATCGTCAATTATCTGCGCAAGAGCAAGGAAATCGACGCCGAGCTCCGCCGCAAGAAGTTTGACATCTCCATAGGCGACGAGCTCCCCTCGGGCATCATGCAGATGGCCAAGGTCTACGTGGCCAAGAAGCGCAAAATCAGCGTCGGCGACAAGATGGCAGGCCGTCACGGCAACAAGGGTATCGTCTCGCGCATCGTGCGCCAGGAGGATATGCCCTTCCTCGCCGACGGTACCCCGGTCGACATCGTGCTCAACCCTCTGGGTGTGCCTTCGCGTATGAACCTCGGTCAGATTTTCGAGACCGTGCTCGGATGGGCCGGACGCGAGCTGGGCGAGAAGTTCGCCACCCCGATTTTCGACGGTGCGTCGCTCGACGACCTCAACGAGTGGACCGACAAGGCCGGTCTGCCGCGCTACGGCAAGACCTACCTCTATGACGGCGGCACCGGCGACCGCTTCGACCAGCCGGCCACCGTGGGCGTCATCTACATGCTTAAGCTCGGCCACATGGTCGAGGACAAGATGCACGCACGCTCCATCGGCCCGTACTCGCTCATCACCCAGCAGCCTCTCGGCGGTAAAGCCCAGTTTGGTGGCCAGCGCTTCGGAGAGATGGAAGTCTGGGCGCTTGAAGCTTTCGGCGCCAGCCACATCCTTCAGGAGATTCTCACCATCAAGTCTGACGACGTCACAGGCCGCAGCAAGGCCTACGAGGCTATAGTCAAGGGTGATCCGATGCCCCCGGCCGGCATACCCGAGTCGCTCAACGTGCTTCTGCACGAGCTCCGCGGTCTCGGCCTGAGCATCAACCTCGAGAATTGATCCTTTACCACAACCATACTCCCAACAATTTCTCTCCCGACATACATACAAAATGGCTTTTCGTAAAGACAACAAGATAAAAACCGGATTCTCCAAGATTTCCATCGGGCTCGCTTCGCCCGAGGAAATCCTCGAGAAGTCAAGCGGTGAGGTACTCAAACCCGAGACCATCAACTACCGCACATACAAGCCCGAGCGCGACGGCCTTTTCTGCGAGCGCATCTTCGGTCCGGTCAAGGACTATGAGTGCCACTGCGGCAAGTACAAGCGCATCCGTTACAAGGGCATCGTCTGCGACCGATGCGGTGTGGAAGTGACCGAGAAGAAGGTGCGCCGCGAGCGCATGGGCCACATCAAGCTCGTGGTCCCCGTGGCCCACATCTGGTATTTCCGTTCGCTCCCCAACAAGATCGGCTATCTGCTCGGACTCCCCTCCAAGAAGCTCGACCAGGTAATCTACTACGAGCGTTACATCGTCATCAACCCCGGCCCCTTCGGCCCCGAGGGTTCCGGCGAGATGGAGCGTCTCGACCTGCTGACCGAGGAGGAGTACTTCCAGTATGTCGACAAACTCCCTGCCGGCAACCAGCTCCTCGAGGACACCGACCCCGACAAGTTCATCGCCAAGATGGGCGCTGAGGCTGTCTATGACCTCCTCAAGGGTCTCGACCTCGACTCGCTCAGCTACAGTCTGCGCCATCAGGCCGACAATGACGGCTCGCAGCAGCGCAAGACCGAGGCTCTCAAGCGTCTGCAGGTGGTAGAGTCGTTCCGCGCCTCGCGCCACCGCAACAAGCCCGAGTGGATGATACTCCAGGCAGTGCCTGTCATCCCCCCGGAGCTGCGCCCCCTCGTGCCTCTGGACGGTGGCCGCTTCGCCACTTCCGACCTCAACGACCTCTACCGTCGTGTCATCATACGTAACAACCGTCTCAAGCGTCTCATCGAAATCAAGGCCCCCGAAGTCATCCTCCGCAACGAGAAGCGCATGCTCCAGGAGGCCGTTGACTCCCTCCTTGACAACTCGCGCAAGTCGTCGGCTGTCAAGACCGAGGCCAACCGTCCGCTCAAGTCGCTCTCCGACAGCCTAAAGGGCAAGCAGGGCCGCTTCCGCCAGAACCTCCTCGGTAAGCGTGTCGACTACTCGGCACGTTCGGTAATCGTCGTAGGCCCCGAGCTCAAGATGCACGAGTGCGGCATACCCAAGAACATGGCTGCCGAGCTATACAAGCCTTTCATCATCCGCAAGCTCATCGAGCGCGGCATCGTCAAGACCGTCAAGTCGGCCAAGAAGATTGTCGACCGCAAGGAGCCTGTCGTATGGGACATCCTCGAATACGTAATGAAGGGCCACCCCGTGCTCCTCAACCGTGCCCCGACGCTCCACCGCCTCGGTATCCAGGCATTCCAGCCCCGCATGATCGAGGGCAAGGCCATCCAGCTCCATCCGCTCGCATGTACGGCGTTCAACGCCGACTTCGACGGTGACCAGATGGCCGTACACCTCCCTCTCGGCAACGAGGCCATCCTCGAGGCCCAGATGCTCATGCTCGGCGCACACAATATCCTCAACCCTGCCAACGGTGCTCCTATCACCGTGCCCTCGCAGGACATGGTGCTTGGTCTCTACTACATCACCAAGCTCCGTAAGGGCGACAAGGGCGAAGGCCTGAAGTTCTACGGACCCGAAGAGGCCGAAATCGCCTACAACGAAGGCCGCGTGACCCTCCACGCTCCCGTGAGCGTCATGGTCGACGACGTGGATGACAAGGGCAACCCCATCCGCCACCTCGTAGAGAACACCTCAGTGGGCCGCGTCCTCGTCAACCAGTACGTGCCCAAGGAGATAGGCTACGTCAACGAGATTCTCTCCAAGAAGTCGCTGCGTAACATCATCTCGCGCGTCATCAAGAAGTGCGGTATCCCGCGCTCGGCCCAGTTCCTTGACGACATCAAGAACCTCGGCTACCGCATGGCGTTCCAGGGCGGCCTGTCGTTTAACCTCGGCGATGTAATCATCCCCAAGGAGAAGGAGCAGTACGTGCAGGAAGGCTACGAGCAGGTACAGGAGGTGATGAACAACTACTCCATGGGCTTCATCACCAACAACGAGCGATACAACCAGATCATCGACATATGGACGCACGTCAACTCGCGTCTGGCCGACACGCTGATGAAGCAGATTTCTGCCGACCAGCAGGGCTTCAACCCGGTCTACATGATGCTTGACTCGGGTGCCCGTGGCTCCAAGGACCAGATCCGTCAGCTGTCAGGCATGCGTGGCCTTATGGCCAAGCCCCAGAAGAGCGGCGCCGAGGGCGGCCAGATCATCGAGAACCCGATTCTTGCCAACTTCAAGGAGGGTCTGTCGGTGCTCGAATACTTCATCTCTACCCACGGTGCCCGTAAGGGTCTGGCGGATACGGCCTTGAAGACTGCCGACGCCGGTTACCTGACTCGCCGTCTGGTCGACGTGGCCCACGACGTCATCATCAACGAGGAGGACTGCGGCACTCTCCGCGGCCTCGTATGCACCGAAATCAAGAACAATGACGAGGTGGTAGCTTCGCTCGGCGAACGCATCCTCGGCCGTGTCAGCGTCCACGACATCATCGACCCCACCACGGGCGAGATTATAGTCCACGCCGGCGAGGAAATCAACGACGAGGCTGCCGACCGCATCAACGCTTCGCCCATCGAATCGGTGGAAATCCGCTCTGTCCTCACCTGCGAGAGCAAGAAGGGCGTCTGCGCCAAGTGCTATGGCCGCAACCTGGCCAACAACCGCCTCGTGCAGAAGGGCGAGGCGGTCGGCGTAATCGCTGCGCAGTCCATCGGCGAGCCCGGTACTCAGCTGACCCTCCGTACATTCCACGTCGGTGGTGTCGCCAGCAACATCGCTGCCGTGTCGTCACACACCTCGCGCTATGACGGTACCCTCGAAATCGACGAGCTCCGCACCGTCACCACCGACGAGAAGGACGCCAACGGACGCAACGTCGAGGTGGTCATAGGCCGTCTCGCCGAGATGCGCATCATGGACCCCAAGACCAAGATGATGCTCACCTCCGCCAACATCCCCTACGGCTCGAAGCTCTATTTTGACAACGGCGCTTCGGTCAAGAAGGGCGACGTCATAGTGGAGTGGGACCCCTTCAACGCCGTCATCGTCAGCGAGGCCGGCGGCAAGCTCCAGTACAAGGACCTCATCGAAAACGTCACCTACCGCGTCGATGCCGACGAACAGTCGGGTCTCCGCGAGAAGATTATCATAGAGTCGAAGGACCGCAACCGCGTCCCCGAAGCCAATATCGTCGATGCCAACGGCCAGATTATCAAGACCTACGCGCTCCCTGTGGGTGCCCACCTGATGAAGGAGGAAGGCGAGGAAATCAAGCCCGGCGACATCTTCGTCAAGATACCCCGCGCTTCAGGCTCTGCAGGTGACATCACCGGCGGTCTGCCCCGAGTTACCGAGCTGTTTGAGGCACGTAACCCGTCAAATCCCGCCATCGTCAGCGAAATCGACGGCGAGGTCACCTTCGGCCGCGTCAAGCGAGGCAACCGCGAAATTTCCGTGCGCTCCAAGCTCGGCGAGGTCAAGACCTACCTCGTGCCCCTGTCGAAGCAGATTCTCGTGCAGGAAAACGACTACGTGCGTGCCGGCACTCCGCTCTCCGACGGTGCCATCACTCCCCAGGACATCCTCAACATCATGGGTCCGACGGCTGTGCAGGAATACATCGTCAACGAGGTGCAGGACGTCTACCGCATGCAGGGCGTGAAGATCAACGACAAGCACTTCGAGGTAATCGTGCGCCAGATGATGCGCAAGGTCAACATCCTCGACCCGGGCGACACCATGTTCCTCGAGCAGCAGATTGTCGACAAACGCGCCTTCATGGAGGAGAACGACCGCATCTGGGGCAAGAAGGTGGTCACCGATGCCGGCGACAGCGAAAACGTCAAGCCCGGCCAGATTATCACCGCCCGCAAGCTCCGCGACGAGAACTCCGCCCTCAAGCGCCGTGACCTCAAACTCGTGGAGGTGCGTGACGCCCTCCCTGCCACATCGGAGCAGATACTCCAGGGCATCACACGTGCAGCCCTCCAGACCACCAGCTTCATGTCAGCCGCATCGTTCCAGGAAACCACCAAGGTGCTCAACGAAGCCGCCATCAACGGCAAAGTCGACAACCTTGAGGGCATGAAGGAAAATGTCATCTGCGGCCACCTGATACCTGCCGGTACAGGTCTGCGCGAATACGAGCGCATCGTAGTCAGCGGCAAGGACGACATCGACGACTTCTTCGATGCCGCCGCCACCACCGACATCGTCGATGTAGACCACGAAGTGGTCATGGACTGATCCACACATAGCATTCACACCCCGAGGGGGCTGCGCCACAGGCCGCAGCCCCCTCGCTGCATTTCATGGACCGGCACAATGCCCCTGACCTAAGGAATGCACACATCGTAGTAGGGACATGCCATGGCATGTCTGCTGACGCAACACCCCTCATTTGCATGGCTTTAGGCGACATGCCATGGCATGTCCCTACTGCTGTTTAATTAAGCGTATATGGATATCGCGCCCACAAGGGGCGCGTCAAAGCATATTATTACTTGCTTAAGTAAACAGCATTGTGGCATGTCCCTACTACCTCATAACGGCAGTCAAGCATTACCGAATGCTTAAGTTAGTGGCGGATGCACCGGGGTGCATCCGCCACAAGTTTGAGTGGTTTAATCCAGGTTTTGTAACACCTCCATTATATGACTTGGATTGGGTTAGCGGCGGTGCAGCTCTTTGCGGAGCTTGGCGCCGGGGGGAGCTTCTTCGATGCGGTGGGTGACGTAGATCAGGGAGAAGAGGCGGGCGCGGCTGAGGCGGTCGATGGTGAGGCGTATGGCGCGTTTGCATGCCTGGTCGAGGCCGTGGAGGGGCTCGTCGAGGATGAGCAGGGGCGGTGTCTTGATGAGGGTTCTGGCTATGAGGAGCAGCCGCTGTTCGCCGGCCGACATGGTGCGGAAGGGGCGGTCGGCGAGGTGGCCGATGCGCAGGTAGTCGAGCCACCGGGCGGCGAGGTCGAGCTGCGCCGGGGTGAGCTTCTTGTACTGTCCTACGGTGTCGTTGAGCCCCTGCGCCACGACATGGAGGCCGAGGGAGTGTCCGCCGTTGAAGTAGAGGTGCATCTCGGGCGACACGTAGCCTATGCGCCGCTTGATGTCCCAGATGCTCTCGCCCGAGCCTCGGCGGCGGCCGAAAAGGCTGAGGTCGTTGGAGTAGCCCTGCGGATTGTCGGCATGGATGAGCGAGAGGAGGGTTGACTTGCCGGCTCCGTTGGGGCCTGTGAGAATCCAGTGCTCGCCCATGCGTATCTGCCACGAGATGTCGTCGATTATGACCGCGCTGCCATAGGATATACGGCAGTGGCGCATGTCGACGATGACGGAGCCTTCGGCCGGCTGCGTGTCGGCGGCGTCATCGGCCAGCGGCAGCATCTCCTCGGGGGCCACGGCATAGTCAAAGAGGGCGTCGAGGCTCTCGCGCTCGGCGTAGCTGACGGCAGGGAGGAGCGTCAGCCCCTTTATGGGGATGATGGAGGTGACGAAGGGTGGTATCTCGTTGACATTGCAGAGCAGCATCATGATGGATGTGGCCGAGGAGGCAGTGATGCGCTCCATGGCTGCGTCAAGTTCCTTGCGCGCCTCCACATCGAGGCCTATGTAGGGGTTGTCGAGAATCAGCAAGTCGGGCGTGTCAAGGAGCTGGTTGATTATGAGCATCTTGCGCAGTTCGCCGCTCGAGAGGGCGTTGACAGGCTTGTGCTCGTAGCCCCGGAGCTTCATCCTCTCGGCGAAACCGCGCCACGAGGGATGGTCGAGGCGGTCGCCCATCACCTCGCGTACGGTGGGCACCTCGCCGTTCATGCCTGACTCGTAGCGTTGCTGGTAGTAGCCGGCCTTGAATCCGGCGAGCGAATGTATGTCGCTGAACTCCACATAGCGCACGTTGAGGCGTCCGCGAGGCGAGGCGATGTCGTTGGTGGCGAAGTTCCATCCGCGCTCTATGATTTTGGCCAGGGAGGTCTTGCCCGAGCCGTTAGGGCCGATTACCACCGTCAGTCCCTCGGGGACGACGGCGCGGTGGGGGTTGGCGATGGTCACGCCCGTGTATTTCAGAAAAGGGCTGCGCAACTCTACGAGCGGCGCAGCCTGGTCAGATAACGATGACATATCAGAGGTTTTAAGGGCATTAAAGTCCTTAAGGGCATTAGAGACCTTAGGGACTTTAGAATTTATATGCGGCTCCTACGAGGCCGTTGAAGCCCTCGTAGGGGATGCCGCCTATCATCAGGGATTTGCGGCTGAGGATGTTATTGAACTCGGCGAAGAGCGTCAGCTGGCTGTTGAGGCGGTAGGTGCCTCCGAGGTTGATGTCGGAGATGTTGCCGAGATCTATGCAGGTGTTGGTGGCGCGAGGCTCGGGGAGGAGTGTGAAATGCGAGTCGATGATGGCACGGCGCGCCCTCAGCTGCCAGCCTACGGTGATGTCGAGGGGCTTGAGGGGGTGCACGGTCAGGTCCACGCCAGCCACGTAGCGTGCGCGGTCACGCCAGATGTACCAGCCCTTGTCGTAGGACTGCGGAGCAGCCTCGACACGCGCTTCAAGCTCGGCCCACTCCTTGAACGCCGCGCCCACAGTGAGGCCGGCTTTCCAGCCCTTGATATCCTGGGAGGCAAAGAGCGAGGTGTTGTAGTGGAGCTGCGGCATCAGCCAGTCGTTGGCGCGGGCGTAGGCCAGCGAGAGGCGACCGTAGACGGCCTTGCGCGGACCCACCGTCAGGGCTATCTCCGCGTCGTAGGGGACATAGCTCTCGCGGTAGGCTATCATGGGGGAGTTGAGATAGTTGATGTTGTAGAGCGAGGCGAGGGTGTTGAGGCGCGCTCCGCCGGTGACTGTTCCGGTGACAGTGACGAGCTTCACGGGGTGCCAGTCGATGCGCACATCGGGCGAGAGGCGCACCACCGCGCCGCCGTTGATGACGAAGTCCACGTTGAGTCCGGCGTCGAGATTGAACGCCGAGCTGCGGAGCTGGTAGCGCGGAGTGAGCGAGAGGATGCCGTTGTCATATGACTCGCCGGTGTCGGAGAGGATGTAGCCCTCGTCGGGGGTCATGGAGTAGTTGGCCACCGAGCTGCGCGGGCTGAACGACATGGTGTAGCTGGCATCAAGCCCTATGGAAGAGGTCTCGGTGAAGGGCATCAGGGCGTCGGCGCGGATGTCCATGACGCTCTGGCGTATGGGTTCGCGCGAATCGGTGTCGAGGGCTTCGGGCCATGCGTACCAGGGGAGGCGGTTGCGGTAGCCGAAGTAGCCGTAGGAGGCATGCACATTGTATTTGAGGCTCTGCACGCTCGAATGCCATGCGGCGGCCACATTGACGGAGTTGACATACTGGTGCCATGTGCCCTCGATTTCATAGAGGTCGCCGGGGATGTGGTAGGCCGGATTAAACGAGGAGAAGCGGTAGTCGATGCCGGCGTCGATAAACGAGCGGCGTCCTATGGCTTGATGGAGGTCTATGCCAAATGCGGCTGTGGAGTGGCGGTGTTCGGTGCCGCTGACCTTGTAGTTGGCTCCGTTGAACTGTCCCCAGGCCGAGAGGCGCGTGTGGTCGGTGTCGATGAAGCGGTATCCGGCCGATGCCTCCACGTGGTAGGCCGGCCAGTAGGCAGCCATGGCATATCCGCGGTAGGGCGAGGTGGGGAGAGTGTCGTTCCACGCCGCCGGCTGGTAGAAGGAGGCCGTGGGCACCACCGGCGCGCCGGTCATGCGCTGGCTGTACTCTATGGGGGATGCCTCCACAGGCTTGAGGCCTATCACCGGCACCTGCTGGAGGCGCGAAAACTCGCGGTGGGTGGGCACTATGTCGTGGGTCACATCCACCTCCTGGGCGAGTTGCTGCGCGGAGGCGGCTGAGGCTGAGGCTGTGAGGAATATGGCGGTGGCTAATATGTCGCGTTTCATAAGGGATGTATGTTTCAAAGTGTCTGTCGTGGGGGGATTATTTCTTGAGCCTCTGGTCAATCATCAGGAATATGTCGGGCTGTTTGCCGGGATAATTGGATTTGAGGGTCTTGAGATACTGGTCGGCCTCGAAGGTGTTGCCTGAGGCCCTGAGCGCGTCGCTCAGCACTATGAAGCCTCGTGCGAGCCAGTAGGGCTGGGCAGGAGAGGCGTCGATGAAGGCGTTGACGGTCTTGATGGCTCCCTTGGTGTCGCCGCGGTCGAGCATGCTCTGGGCGAGGTAGACCGCGCTCTTGGAGCCGTTGGTGTCGCTGACCTGCGAAGCCACCTTGGCCCACTCGGCTTCGGCCTCGGCTATCTTGCCGGAGCGTTTCAGGGCCAGACCGCGCATGAAGCGTGTCTCGGTCAGCTTGTCGGTGGGCACATCAGCCATGGCCAGCACCTTGTCGGCCTCGGCTATGACGGCTGCGTCATTGCCGGCCTGGAGCGAGTTGGTCATGATGCCCATACGGGCGGCGAGGAGGTTACGCGGCGAGGAGGCAGACTGTGACAGCTCCTTGTATTCCTCGAGGGCCTGTTCGCCGTTGCCCTGGCTGAGGAGGCCGTCGGCGAGAATCACCCTTGCGTCCTCCGCCACGGTGGACTTGGGATATGTGTTGACGAGGCGCGAGCTGAATTCCACCGCCTCCTCCGTCTGCCCCTTGGCACGGGCGTTTTCGGCGAGATAGTAGAGGGCTTCCGCCTCAAACATGCCTCCCGGGTAACGGCCTATGTAGGCCAGCAGGGGCTTTGTGTCGCCGCTTTGGGCGTATATCTTCTCCGCGGCCTGGAAAGCCGAGCGGTCGATGTCGGCCTTGTCGACCGACGGAGCACCGGGAAGCGACTCCATGAACGACACATATTCGTCAAGCTGCCCGGCATCGGCCATGAGCTGCTTGAGGTCGTCGGCAGCCACACGCGCCTCGTCGCTGGAGGGGTAGGCTTTGATGACGTTTTTGTAGGCATCCATCGCCTTTGACTTGTCCCGGGAGTCCTGGGCGTTGATGGCGAGGATGAGGGCGGCGCGTCGACCCTGGGAGGTCAGGGGGTACTCCTTGAGCAGACGCGAGTAGGTGGCATTGGCCTGAGATGTCTGCGAGAGAGCCGTCTGAGCCGAAGCCTTCTCGAGCAGGGCGTCGGCCACATAGGGGCTGCCGGGGAACGACGCCATCATGGCATCAAGGCCGGCTATTTTGGCATTGTTGTCGCCGGTCAGACCCTTCATCACGGCAGCCTGATAGAGGGAGTAGTCAGCCGTGGCCGGCGAAGCCTCCGCCGCCGAGCGGTATTGCTCCATGGCCTGGGAGTATTTCTTGTCGTAGTAGAGGCAGTCGGCTATGCGGTTACGGGCGTCGGCAGTCATGCGGCTGTCGAGCGCGCCGGTGTTGAGCGCCTTGGTCAGGTCGGACTGAGCGGCGGCGTATTCGCGGAGGTCATAACGGGCGTAGCCGAGGTTGTAGAGCGCGAGGGCGCGGTTGGGGTCGTCGGCCTTGGCCTCCGAGAGATAGGTCGTGTAGGCTTCCGCAGCCTCACCGGGGCGGGAGAGGAGAGAGTAGCAGTCGCCCTCCCAGATGCGTGCCTCGTGGCGCAGGGCATCGCTGCCCCCCTTGACGGCATATAGCTCCTTGAGGTGGGCGAGGGCTGCCGAGGCGTCTCCGCCGTTGATTTCGCCGACGGCGAGCCCGAGCAGGGCGCGCTGCTTGGCTGTCAGCACCTCAGGGGTGGGATTGCGGAACTTGCCGGCCGCCTCGAGAGCCTTGGCGTAGTTGCCGTCGGCAAGGTAGCCCGATACGATATGGTCCTGCACTGCCGGAGCGTAGCGCGAGTCGGGATAGCTGGCTATGAAGTCCTCGAAGATGGCCGCACTGTTTTCAAACGGAGCCTTGCCGCCGTTGCTCTTGGCCACGGCGTAGTTGTAGAAGGCCGTTTCCCTCGTGGCCGGGTCATAGGTCATCTCATAGGCTTTCTGGAAAGCCATAAGGGCCGAGTTGGTGTTGCCCTGCTTGAGGTAGGTCTGTCCCAAATAGAGGTATGCGCTCTGTCCCATGGCGTTTTCCTCGTTGACCGCCTGCTGGAACAGTTTGCCGGCCGCCGCGTAGTCGCCGCGGTTCCACTCGTCGATGCCGAGGATGTAGAACGCCGACGGCGCAGGTTTCTGAGCCTTGGCAGCGTAGTCCCACAGGTATGGCACCGCCTCCTCCAGATTGCCCATGGCATAGAGCGATTCGCCGGCTATGCGTCGGCTTTCGGTGGTGAACGAGGGGATTATATTGGCCGATATTGCCTTCCGCGCCGAAGCGAGCGCGTCTGGGTAGTCGCCCTGCATGAAATATATCTGCGCCATGTAGTAGGGTGCCGAAGCTCCTGGAGCCGATGAGGTGTCGACGGTCTTGAAGAGCTTCAGGGCCTCGGAGTAGTCCTTGCGTGCGTAGGCGATGTAGGCCATGTAGTAGCGGGCTGCATTGCGGTAGCGGTTGTCGGCCACCAGAGAGTCGAACTTGGCCGAAGCCTGAGCATAGTCGCCGAGCATCAGCAGCGAGTAGGCCTGGCGGTAGAGCATGTCGCCGGCCTGTGCCTGAGTCAGCGCGTCGGGGTCAACCTTGGCATACTGCTCTACGGCCTCGCGGTAGCTGCCGGTGTTGAACAGCACATCGCCTACAGCCATCATCATCTCCTGCCGATGCACCGACGAGGGGTATTTCCTCAGCCAAGCCTCGAGCATGGGCAGAGCCTCGTCGTCACCGATGCCGAGCGTGGCGAGAGCCATGTATCGCTCCGCCTCCTCGCGCTGCTGCGGCGTGGGGGTGAGCTGGATTACATTGAGCATCTGGTCGAGGCATCCCTCATAGTTGCGGTCAGCCCACATCAGCCGTCCGCGGCTCAGGTAGCCTTCGGCGTCAGCGAGGTTGAGGTCGGCGGTAGTGGCGCCGGTTACAAATATTGACGACCCGGCAAGGAGCGTCAGCAGTAGTTTACGCATATCGTACAGGATATAATTAGGCAATAAAAAATATTTACAAAAGTAATGAAACTTTTGTAAATACTCTTTCACTCCGGCCTACTTCGGCAGAAATAATTTATGCCGGAGTGTGTAAATATGGCGAGACGAGCCCACACGGCATGTGGCGTCGTCCGTTAAATCTCTGTCAGAGGAGGCATGCCAGCACCATGATGGCTATAAACGAGAGCACGCACAGGATGCTCTCGCGTAATGTGTCGCGCTGGGTCGGGTCCTCATCCTCGGTCTCGTTGCGGTATCGGCTTTGAGCGTTGGCAGATTGCCACATCAGGTCGCTGTAGCGAATGTCTTTGGTGGTCTCCGTGGAACTATGGTCTGTGTTCATTGCTACTGGAGATAAAATGTCGGTTTTAGGCGTGGTGTAGGAGAGAATACAGCTTTTTCCATTGTATGAGGTGCTGAATGCGTGTGTTGCAACACCTTCTTCGGTTGTGCAAAGTTAGAAGTTTATTTGAATAAAATTAAAATAAAAGGCGTAATCAAATGTTAAAAATCATGTCGGCGTCAGCAAAAAACAGGGCGCCGTGGCTTGTTTTGCTTCAGAAAGTCCTTACCTTTGCGGCGAGAAACGGTTTCCCGAAATCGGTCGGGAGGCAGCCATGGCAGCGGTGCAGAGGCATCGCGTCAGGCTGTCAGGGAACCGGGTGAGAGTCCCGGACAGTCCCGCTGCTGTGAGTTCCCCTCAGAGGCATCGTTTCGTTTACCCAAGGTCACTGGCATGTGTCAAGCATGCCGGGAAGGCCGTAAACGATGCCGGAACGAGTCAGAAGACCTGCCGTGTCTGCTATCATCAGCCATCACACCCCGCGAGGACGGGCCGGCAGATGCGACATCTCCATGTAGGTCACTTGAGAGGCCACAAGGCGGATACGCTGTATGTGATCAGACATGCGGCGGTATCGCGGACGGAGATGCTTCTGACGGCGAGAGTTCCTTCATACACTGTACCATAAGGTGCGATGACACGATGATGTGGCATCGCACCTGTTTTTTTATTGTCATTATCCGTCAGAAATTTTAGTTTAGAAATTGTTGATTTACAAATCTTTAATTTATTTCATTGCTTTTCTGCTACTCCTGCAGGTAGCCACGGGCTGTCGTGAAGACGAGCTCGTGGTGCCCACGGAGTATGACATCGTCGGTGATGAGGAAGCATCGTCGGTGATACGCGGATTCTATCTGGTCAATGAGGGCAACATGGGGTCCAACAAGTGCTCGATAGACTATTACGACTATACTACCGGGCTGTATGCACGCAATTTCTATGCCGAGAGGAATCCTGATGTCATCAAGGAGCTTGGCGATGTGGGCAACGACATAGGCATATACGGCTCGAAGCTGTATGTGGTGGTCAACTGCAGCCACAAAGTGGAGGTCATGGATGCCTATACCGGGCGGCGTATCGGCCAGGTGGACATACCTAACTGCCGCTATGTGCGTTTCCACCGCGGACGGGCCTATGTCAGCAGCTACATAGGGCCGGTGCTGATAGACCCCGAAGCCCCCAAGGGGGCAGTGTTTGAGATAGACACCCTCAGCCTGAAGGTCACGCGCAAGGTCAGCGTGGGCTACCAGCCCGAGGAGATGGCGATAGTGGACGATTACATGTATGTGGCCAACAGCGGAGGCTACCGTGCCCCCGACTATGACCGCACGGTCTCCGTCATTGAGATGATAGACTTCAAGCAGGTGCGCCAGATTCCCGTGGCCATCAATCTCCACCGACTCAAGAAGGACCGGTACGGCAAGCTGTGGGTGTCGTCACGCGGAAACTACAAGGA
Source organism: uncultured Bacteroidales bacterium (assembly GCA_900539915.1). GTDB lineage: Bacteria > Bacteroidota > Bacteroidia > Bacteroidales > Muribaculaceae > Amulumruptor. The sequence goes on from UQDU01000005.1 coordinate 63,350, forward strand.
TGTGCCTTCAAACCTTTATGTCCTTGATAAGAACCCCGGATATAACTCAATGGAGGTCAGAGATGTACTTGACATCCCATGCAGCAATATGGCGATACACGGCGATAAGCTCTACTATTACGCCACCGAGTGGAGCGACTATTCACAATCCAACACTATCACATACGGCATCATAGATGTGCGCACCAGAGAGCGCATAAGCACCTCCTTCATAACCGACGGCACGGAACGTGAAATCACCATCCCTTATGGCATAGCCGTACACCCGGTTACGGGTGACATCTTCGTCACCGATGCCAAGAATTATGTCTCATCAGGCTCGCTCTATTGCTTCAGCCCCGAAGGCAAGAAGAAATGGAGCGTGCGCACCGGCGACATCCCGGCGCATATAGCTTTTCTTCCTGCCCGATGAAATCACTGAAAATCAGGTCTGTATTGAGTTGTGTGATTACCTGTCTGCTTTACGGATGCAATGGCAGCGGTGATGTCCCGATGGTCAGTCTCGGCATTGACGACACTTATCGTATCGCACGCATGCAGAAGCTGAAACTGACCCCTGCGTTGACCGGCAAGAGGTATTCATGGCGCGTTGACGGCGTGGAAGTGTCAACAGACAGAGAATATATATTCATGGCGCGTGACGAGGGGGTGTATCAGCTCAGTTTTGACATCATTGATGATTCTACGCCGTTTCACCATGATTTCAGTGTCAATGTGTTGAGAGAGGAGATTGAGTACTCCCCGTATATCTCCAAGGTGCTGGAGTATCGTCCTGCGCCGGGACAGTTTGTCAATGAGATGCCTCGCTGGGAGGAGGGAGATACATACGCTGACATGCTCAAGAAAGCAGAGGAATCACTCTCGGGCACTAATGATGTCATGGTATCGCTCGGAGCCTATGGCGGTTATGTCACATTTGCGTTTGACCATACTGTGGTCAATGTCAGGGGCGAAAGAGACATCCGCATCTGGGGTAACAGTTTCTACGAACTTACTGACCACGAACGCAAGGGCGGATCGGCAGAGCCGGGCATAGTCATGGTCAGCTATGATGTCAACTGCAACGGACTGCCTGATGACCCGTGGTATGAATTAGCCGGCAGCGAATATGCCAACCCTCTGACCCGCCACCGCTACTCTATCACATACTCACGCCCACAGCCTGGCAAGCAGCCCGAGCCTGATGAGAGCGGCTATATCACTGACACGACGTATATCCCGTGGACTGACAGCGACGGACGCTCCGGCTATGTGGCACGCAATATATTTCACACCCAGGACTACTGGCCCAAATGGAATCAGAGCGAGCAGATGCAATTCACCGGCACATGTCTGCCTCCCAACGGAGTGGACCGCAGCAGTGACGGGTCATACTTTATCCTCTACTGCTTTGACTGGGGATATGCCGACAATCATCCCAACGAGCAGCGTGACCTCAATACATTTGACATCTCGTGGGCCGTGGATGCCTTCGGCAACCGGGTAGACCTCCCCGGCGCGGATTTCATCCGCGTCTACACCGCCGAAAACCAGCAGTGCGGCTGGCTCGGCGAGACCTCCACGGAAATCTGCCGCGCCCAGGACCTCCACATCTATGACACCCTCCCAGAAGTCCCCTGAGCCAGAGTAACGATGTAGGGACATGCCATGGCATGTCACCAAAAGAAAAAACGATTAACCAATTAATAAACCTTATATAGAGAAGAAAGAATGATGAAAAAGACAAATCTTGCACTGACAGCAGTCTTCGTGCTGGCGGCTTCGGCGATTACACTCCGGGCCATGCAGCCAGATGATGGGTCAGAAACCAGAACATTGCCGATAAAAGTCCAGGGAGTGGACTATCGGAGTACTCTGCCGTCGGGTTCAGGACAGACGGTGTATGTTGAAACCCTGTCAAAAGCCCCTGCTGCCAATGCTTCGACATTCAGTTTTGATGACATTGAAAGCTGGGCAGGCGAAGGCGAGAAAAAGGCAGGTCTGATTATCCAGTGGAATTGTGCCGGTGAGGAGACAGCTCTCGTGTTCGGCTTCCGCTGGGACGGGGATGCAACTGGTGCCGACCTCTTGAAGGCAGTGGCAAAAGCCAATCCAAGACTTTACACCCTGATGCAGTATACCAATGTGTCATCACCGACCGACCCCAATGGCGGATATACAATTAATGGCATCGGCTGGGATGCCGATGATGATGGCGATATCTCTCTGATTGATACAGGTCATAATAACGAGGTATACAAATCAGCTGATGGCTTCTTTGAGCATCCTCGTGGTTATGTTCCCGGCCAGGGAGGTAGCTCAGATTATGACTATGACAACTGGATAGCCGGAGACAGCGGAGACTTCTGGCAGGCAGGTTGGTATACTAACGGATTTTGGTCTTATTGGGTAGGCTCGTCACCGACAGCTCTCGGTTTCTCCGGTTTGGGTGCTTCGGGCCGTGTGCTTAAGGATGGCGATTGGGACGGCTGGAATTTTGAAGTAAGCTCCAGTCTGGAAGACTGGAAGACACTTGTCGCCGCTCCCTCCTCTATACCGGCTGATGCGAAGACGAAATTTATCAATGAAGGCATCTGCTACACATTGCGCAACTATAATAATAGGACAGTTGAGGTGTCAGCTCCGTTTGAGGGCGCACAAGCCTATGCTGGTGAAGTCATAATTCCCGGACAATTTGTTGACGGGGACGATGTGTATACAGTAGTAGGTGTCGGCAAAGAGGCGTTTGCCTCAAGCCAGGTGACATCTGTCATACTCCCGACATCGGCGACAGCTATAGCTGACGGAGCTTTCAAAGATTCAAAACTAGCAGACATCAACATCACCGACAATGTCAAGTCAATCGGCAAGTATGCTTTCATGAACTGTCCGCTTGCCAACATCGCATTCCCAACGTCGATCAGCAGCGTGGCCGAAGGTGCATACAGTGGAACTGCCATTACATCGCTTAACATCCCGGCTTATGTAACGTCTATCGCTGACGATGCGTTTGCCGGATGTAAGTCGCTTCATTTCGTGACGCTCCACAAGGACATCAAGACTTACGGCACTGAGGTGTTTGCATCATGTGACGCGCTTGAATCTGTTACCGTGAACAGTATCTATCCTCCTGCGATTACTGACGGATTGTTTTCTGAGGCAGCCTATGCTTCCGCATCGCTTGTCATCCCGATGGATGTGGATGCACTCTATAAAGCCGCTGATGGATGGAAGAACTTTACAAATCTCCATACGTTCCCTACCGAGGTAACAGCCAAAGAGGTATTCCCCAAAAATGGCGTGACATATAGAGTGGAACCAACTGACGATAATGTCCCCACAGTGACTGTGTCATATGCCAAATTTGATGGCAAGCCTACTGTTTCGGCTATCATGAATGCCAACAAAGAGATGTATCAGGGAGAGGTAGAGATACCCACGAGCGTGACATTCCAAGGTAAGACTTATAGAGTTGTTGCCCTTGGTGACAGTTGTTTCTATGGTGCTGCTAACATGACCAGCGTGACAATCCCCGAAGGCATTACAGAGTTACCTCAGTCTGTATTTGCACAGTGCAAAGGTCTTGTTACTGTCAAACTGCCTTCAACCCTGACCAAGATAGCGAAAAGAGGTTTTGATAATTGTTCAAGTTTGGAGACACTCAGCTTCCCTGCCGGCATCACTGAAATACCCCAATATACCTTTAACTATTGTAAAGCATTAAAGCGCATCGAGATGGCTTCGCCCATCACGAAGCTGGAGATGTGTGCGTTTTATAGCTGTGAGGCTCTTGAGGAGGCACCGGCACTCGCTGAGGGTATCACTGAAATACCGCAGGCTACATATCAATATTGCAAAAGCCTTAAGTCAGTGGCGATTCCCGCATCTGTCACCACTCTCGGCAACTATGTATTCAAGGATTGTCAGGCACTGGTGGTTGATTTCCCGGAAAATGTCACCAAGATGGGTGCGGATGTGTTTGCAAACTGCAAGTCTCTGACATCAATGAAGGTTAATGAAAAGCTGACATCACTCCCCAACAATACCTTCAGCGGTTGCACAAATCTGACATCTGTGGAGATTCCTGCCAATGTCACGACGTTTGGCAACTCAGTGTTGAGCGGAACCGGGCTGACAGAGTTTGAGATTCCTGCCACAGTGACCAAGATCGGTTCCAGTACATTTAATAACTGCAAGTCTCTGACCTCCGTCTCACTCCCTGCCTCCATTTCCACCATACCGCAGAGTACATTCCAAAACTGCTCATCGCTGGCGACAGTCAATCTTAAAGCAGCCAAGGTAACAACAATAGACAACAACGCATTCAGCGGATGCTCTGCCCTGAGGTCGATAGTCTTCGGACAGCCGCTTTCTCGTGTGGCAGAGGGGTCGGTCAAGCTTCCTGAGGGTCTTACAAAGATAGGCAACTCGGCTTTTGCAAACTGCCAAAAGCTGACGCTTGACCCCGTCATGCCGTCGACACTGACCTCCATAGGCAATTATGCTTTCCAGAACATGAGCAGTCTTGATGCTATTGAATTGCCCGAGGGATTCAAGACCTTTGGCACATACTGTCTGTCAGGAACATCTGTCAAGGAAATCGTAATACCTTCGTCGGTAACCTCTGTTTCGTCAAATGTATTCAACGGTCTCAAGAGTCTCAACGCATACTTGCTGAGTGATACACCCCCTGCCATCTACAGCACGACGTTTAAGATAAGTTCTTCAGCCACCGCCAAGGTGATGGTGCCCTCGGGCATGGCCGCTGCCTATGAAGCAAAAAGCACATACTGGAAAGACGCCAAGCCGTCAGAGCCGGAGCTTGATGTGAAGTTTGGCAAGCCTGAGACCTCTTATGCCAATGAGGCGGTTTCGCTAAAAGTCGCTCATGCAGCCGGTTATCCTGCCGAGGCGGAGCATCCGGCAAGATTCATAGAAGCAAATTCCGACAATCTGACCAAGGCATCCGTAACTTTTGTTTATGCCGAGAAGGATGGAGACAGCACCGAGAACGGTATCTCTGCACTCGCTGACGCAATATCATCGGTAGCTGAGGCTACGGTGGCCGACGGACATGCCGAAGTATCTCTGACCGATCTTGACCCCACAAAAGTCTATACGGGCGTGTGGAAATACAATCTCGGGCAGACGGCTGTAGAGTCTGAACCGTTTGAGTTTGCCGGAAGTCATCCCTCAAGCATCGGAGATGTAGTGATGCAGAGTGTAGACGGAATTATCAGCTATATTGACGGAACGCTCATAATCTCAGGCTGCAAGGGTCAGACAGTCAAGGTCATAGCTCTGGACGGCAAGGAACATCTGTCGGCTGAATGTGACCAGGATGTCGCTACCTATGCAGTTGATTTTCCTGCTGGTATCTATGTGGTAAGCCTGCCCGGCAAAGCAATTAAAATATCAGTGAAATGAAATTAAGGTTGAAGAAAACATCTATCGCCATGGCGGCAGCGGCGACACCGCTGCTGCTGTGGGCGGAGGTTCTTGACTTCTCCAAGATAGTCCACTGGACGGGAGAAGGCGAGAATGAGGCTGCGCTGGTGGTGCAGTTTGACGAACCGGCGGCTACTGACCCCGGAGCTATAGTGTGGGGCTACCGTTGGCCCAAGGACGAGACTCGCACATCCGAGCAGATGATACGCGACATAGCCAAGGGGTCGGCTGACCTCGTGGTGATGACGCAATACACCGGCGGTATGGGTTCGACACTTGACGGCATCGGTTATTCGCCCGATGTCAATGCTATGCTTGAGGGCGTATGGTTTGATTATGATGCTGCTGTAGAGGATGGAAATATCTCATTTGGCTACATCTATCCCAACACAGGGATGGGTCAGACTGTCGCCCCCGGAGGAGCAGCACGAGACTTGGCATACGATGCCATCGCTGCGGCTGCTGAGACACATGTGATCGAGCATCCTCTCAATCAGCATGAGTATGGCTATCCTGCCTATGACTATGACCACTGGAAATTTGACAAAAACCGAGTGTCCGCAGCTGTCGGAGACCTGTCATATTGGCGTGCCGGATGGTATGACCGCTATTGGAGCTTCTGGATCGGAAGCCGAGGCGACAATCTCGATGACCTCAGTTACTCGGGCATGGGCATGTCAAGCGTCAATATCTATGACGGTCAGATCAGCGGATGGAAGTGCCAGCCTCTCAACGGCAAACCGATCGTGCCCGGCGAAGAGCCCGACGGCGTGACCGGGGCATCTACCCGTTGGGGGAAAATAGCCTATAAGCATGTGTTCATGTCGTCGGAATCAACAGATGCCTCAGCTGACAGCGATATTGAGACTATGGCTGAGATCTTCACTCTCGGCGGTCAGTGCATAGGCAGGGCTGCCGTTGGAGCCGATATGCTCGGACTGGGACTTGACCCCGGCATATATGTAGTGCGCCAAGGTTCCAAAGCGACCAAACTCCTTATTAACTGATAGATTTCATTTCACCAATCATACTTGCTTATGAAAAAAATAATTACCATTACGACACTCTGCGCTGCCATGTCCGCTCTGTCGGCTGGCGCAACAGAGGCTCCTTACGCCTATAAAAATCTGTTGGGCGAAGGAGCAAGTCATGCCACCCTCACGGTGACATGGGGCGATAACCACAGTATTGATAACCTGGCAAGCGCAGTGCGCTTTGACGGCAACATGACGGTGTCGGCTCTGATTGCCGAAGCCCTTAAGAGCGATCCGCGATTCTATGCCCTCAATGACAGCGAAGGCAATGCAGTGGCTTACGGTTTTGACACAGACGGCGATAACTCCGCAGCGGTGACTGTGGGTGGCGCGGCTCTCACGCTGGCTGACGGTGTGGCTACTGCCGATGCCGGAGCAGATCTTTCCACAGCTGCAGGTTCTGCTTTGTATGACCACTGGATGGTCAACGGGGATGCAGGAGCATGGGCTGTATATGTCAACGGCAAGAAAAGCTCGCTCACAGCAGCTATTAGCGATGCCGATGCTGTCAATCTCGTATTTGAAGGGGCAGAGGCAGTCACACTGCCGTCAGCCGATGAGGTGTTCTATCTGCGCCCTGCCTCACAGCGCGGTGCCTGGATGATGCCTGCCATCACATTTGACACAGCCAACGGCAAGCAGCAGACTTTTCCTTTCATAGCCAATGTAATAGATAAGTCTGATCTATACGGCCAGTATATCAATTTCAATATTACCGACAAGGAGGGAGCGAGCACAACTACTATGACCTCATACGGCAATTACCGCTATGGCAGCAATGGTAATAACATGTCGGTGCGTCTGACTGCAGCAGCTCAAGGCGATGTAGTCATCATTCCGTATGTCCAGACCGGCGAATACAAGGCAGAGACACATTATCCGGCTGATGTCCCCACTGTTGTTACAATGAAAGTCGCCAATCCCGTCACTGATTTGGGCATCAGGGATTGGCCCGCTGCCGATGGTGAGACTGCCAACATCACGCTGTATGACGTAATCAATTTCCGTGCGTATGCCATCCCTGAGAATGCTGATTTCGGCACTGTGGTTTACAGTATCGATGACCCCGAAGCAGCCGAGATATATGCACAGTCACGTTATGATTTCGATATGTTTATCTCCCACAAGCAGGGCGATTTCGTGATGACTGCAAGCGTCCCCGGCACTGACATCAAGAAGGAATATAAGATACACGTCTCTGACCGCGACCGCGTGAAGCCCGACAACTATACTGACGGTACATTCTGGCTCAGCGAAGAATGGTTCGGTCACACCAACGGCTCTATCAACTATGTGCGTCCCGACTACTCTGTGCTGATGCGTGCCTACGAGCAGGCTAATCCCTCCGAAGGCTTTGGCGCGACTTCACAGTTCGGCATGATTTATGCCGGCAAGCTGTTTGTGACTTCCAAGCAGCAGAAGGATGGCGGAGACCCACGTCCCGGCGGCGGACGCTTGGTAGTGGCAGACGCTTATACCATGCAGAAACTCGCTTCATTTGATTTCCTCGGAGCGGATAAGGACAAGACCTCGGCTGACGGTCGCGCTATGGTGGGAGTCAATCCCCACAAGGTGTATGTAGGCTCATCATCACGCATCGGAGTGCTCAACCTTGATGACCTGACTTATAATCCCGAGGGTATCGAGGGAATGCCTACTGACGGCTCCGCTTACTCCAAGCAGTACGGTGACATGGTGTGTGACGGACGCTATGTGTATGTAGCTCGCCAGTCTACCGGTCTCATAGTCATTGATGCCGAAGCAGACAAGTATGTCACCACGATACCTAACACTACAATCCAGGGTGTAGCACGCACGGCTGACGGGCGTGTATGGATGGTTGATTATAAAAGTAATAAATCCACTATTTATAGTATTGACCCTGAGACGCTTGAAATTGCAGAACAATATCAGCTTCCAGCTGGTGTGTCATGCTCATGGGGCTCATGGCGGTCGACCAAGTTTGTCGCAGCCAAGCGCAGCAACAAACTTATCTGGAACAATAACTATGTCTGGGATCTTGACAAAGATGCAACCCCCGAGAATGTCACCCCGGTGCTTGCCAACTCAGATGACCGCTGGCCTCTGAATCTCAAAGGTGGCAAGCAAGGTGTCTACGGCTCGGTATGCTACGATGACCGCAGTGAGCAGATCCTTTGGAGCGGTAACCAAGGTTTCGGAACAGACGGACGCTTCACATGGTATAACTTCACCGATGCCAACAATGGCGATACACGCACAGTCCGTGTGCTCCCTGACTACTACTTCTTCCCTGCCATACCTATCGTGCCTGACAAGCATCTGCCTGCTTTGGTCAATCCAGATAAGAGGGTGGAGATTATGGTCGATGCAGAGGATCCCGAAGAAGTTGACCTTTACAGCATCATTGACGATATGGATGGAGCCAACCGCCATATCCGGTTCTCTCTCGTGGATGAGCCGCAGACAGCCGATGAGTCAGACGACAGCAAAATCGCCGATGTGGCACTTAATGACGGCAAGCTGACCATCACACCTCTCCATGCCGGAGAAACATCCGTGAAGATCAACGCAGAGAGCAACGGTCGCGAGGCTCTTATTACCCTGCCGGTATTTGTATCGGATCACGGTTCGTCAATCAGTGACATGGATATGGACGGCAGGATGTTTGATATCCGCGACAACGAACTCACCCTCAGTGGTTATCAGGGCGTTACTGTCAGCATCTATGATGTCAACGGACGCGAACTCAACCGATTTGTCCCCGACAGCAACTATTATACATTCATTCTTGATCTCAAATCCGGCGTCTATGCGATGTCGGCTGATGACGGTCACAGATTTAAATTCATGATACGATGATACGAAAGTCACAAAGACTGTTGACTATCTCATTACTCATCACGGCAACGACTGCACCTGCGGTCGTTGCCGCTGATGTTGATTATACAAAAGGAGTCCTTATAGTCAACGAGGACTGGTATGGTCACAACAACAGCACCGTCAACCATCTTGATCCCGACAATCCCGAAGGGACTTACTGGACCTACCGTGCTATTCAGAAGGAGAATCCCGGCAAGCAGCTCGGATGCACTAACCAGTATGGCGCATATTGGGGCGGTCGCCTCTATCTCATAGCCAAGCAGGATAAAGACCCCGGAGCGACAGTGCAGGGCGGCCGCATCACCGTGACAGATGCCACGACGCTGAAAATCATCAAACAACTTCCGCTCATTGACCCGAGCGGAGCGCAGTGTGACGGACGCGGATTCATAGGCGTGACAGCTGACAAGGGGTATGTGTCCACGAGCAATGGCGTGTGGATTCTTGACCTCCGCACACTTGAAGTCAAGGGCATGGTCAAGGGCACAGAGAACCCCGAAGGCCCCGGCAGCGGCGGTAACCACAATACAGGTGGCTCGCTCTATCACGGTCAGTGCGGCTCGATGGTCAGTGCGGCAGGCAAGATATTCGTAGCCCATCAGTCAGCCGGGTTGCTTGTCGTAGACCCATCGGCTGATGAGGTAGTGGAGAATGTCAAACTGGATATAGTGTCGGAGAAGGCAGCAATAGGCTCCGTAGTCAAGTCAAAGGACGGTATGCTGTGGCTGTCCGTAGCTAAGGATGCCAACGGCTCGGGTGCAGCCCTCCCATATCTTGTCAAGGTCAATCCGTCAACGCTTGATGCCGAGGTGGTCAGCGTGTCGGAGCTGGGTGCCACCTACGGACCTGCCAATTCGTGGTACGCATGGACTCCCGACGGATTCTTCGCGTCACAGCGTCACAATGTCATCTACTGGACAGGCGGACCCAACTCATGGTTCTCAGGCACAAACCTGTTTCGCTACGATATTGATGCCGGACAGCTCTCTCAGATCGTCGACCTGACTAAGGAGGGGCTTAACTGGAAAATCTACGGATGCTCCGTGCGCATACATCCCGTGACAGATGAAATCTACATGTCGGTCTATCACAATTTCCAAGACCAGACTTATGTCACACGCCGCTACACTTCTGACGGCAAACTGATCAAAGAGTACCCGATGATAGCGCAATATTGGTTTCCGTCCCTGCCGATATTTCCCGAAGGTGATGAGGCACTGTCAGTCAGCGGAATCAGTCAGGATTCCCCGACAGGAAGCATACGCTATGCTGACGGCAATCTCTACATTGACAATATCCGCGCAACGAGTGTGAGGGTATACGACATGTCAGGCAAGATGATGGCAGAGTTGCCTGTCTCGCCCTCTGACGGCGGAATATACCCTCTCGCACTTCCCCAAGGTATGTATGTAGTCACCGATGGGCTACAAACAGTCAAAATATTCGCTAAATTTGCACTCTGATTTCGTCATGCATCATAAACATGCCATAATACTATCATTGCTTGCAGCAACCGCATTGCCGTTTACGCTCCGTGGCGGCAATGGCGATGCTGCGTCCGACACTACGTCAATGCACATTACAGGTCGCCAGAGCCTCCTGTGGAGCGATGTGATGTCTGATACTCTGAGCCTCGGGGAGGTGCAGGTGACGGCAAAGCGCACCAAGGATGTCATACCCGTGCAGGTGCTGTCGGGTGAGGAACTTGAGCGTCTCAACTCCCAGTCGGTGGCTGATGCCCTCCGTTACTTCTCGGGCGTTCAGGTCAAGGACTATGGAGGTGTAGGAGGTATCAAGACCGTCAATGTGCGTTCGATGGGCACCAACCACACCGGGGTGGTGTATGACGGCGTGGAGCTGGGCAACGCTCAGAACGGCCAGATAGACCTCGGCCAGTTTTCGCTTGACAATGTGGAGGGCATCTCGCTCTACAACGGCCAGAAGAGCGAGATACTGCAGCCGGCGCGTGATTTCGGCACGGCTGCCACGGTGTATATGCGCACACGCACTCCACGGTTTGCCGAGGGGGAGACCTATCATGCGCGTGTCAACATGCGCTTCGGGTCGTTTGACCTGATTAACCCCTCCGCCCTGATAGAGATACGTCTTGCTCGCACCGTCAACGCCTCGCTCAGCGCGGAGTGGCTCAACTCGAGCGGCAAGTACAAATTCCGCTACAAGCGCGTGACCCCGGCAGGCGAGCTGGCCTACGACACTACCGCCGTGCGCCAGAACGGCGACATCAACGCCACGCGCATAGAGCTGAATCTCAACGGCTACATCAACATGGGCAAGTGGCATTTCAAGGCCTACAACTACAACTCCGAGCGCGGCATCCCCGGCGCGATAGTCAACAATGTGTGGCGTCGCGGAGAGCGCGTGTGGGACACCAACTCGTTTGTACAGGGGAGTTTCCGGAAGATGATAGGCAACTTCACCACCCTCGCTAACGCCAAATACGCCTTCTACCGCACACACTATGTCAACAACGACGACAAGCAGGTGAAGGTGGACAATCTCTACAGGCAGAAGGAGCTATACGTCTCCTCGGCCAACGAATACCAGATCAAGCCGTGGTGGCGCGTGTCGGCGAGCTACGATTTCCAGTGGAACGGACTGGAGGCCGACATGTATGATTTCGCACGGCCTGACCGCTACAGCAACTATCTGTCGGCGGCCACGGCGATAGACTACAAGCGTCTGCGACTCCAGGCTTCGGGCATGTACACGTGGATACATGACCGCATAGAGGGGCGTGAGAACCCCGATGACAAGTCGGTGTTCACTCCGGCGGTCTATGCCTCGTTCAATCCGCTGCGCAGCAGGGATTTCGCCGTCAGGGCATTCTGGAAGCGGTCGTTCCGCATGCCTACGTTCAACGACCTCTATTATGCCGACATGGGCAATGCCAAGCTCGACCCTGAGACCGTCACGCAGTATAATGTGGGTCTCCTCTACGATGCAAACCGCGGCGAGAAGTTTGTCAGCGAGATACGCGCCGGTGTGGATGTGTATTATAACAAAGTCAAGAACAAAATCGTGGCCTACCCCAAGGGCCAGCAGTTCCGCTGGACGATGCTCAATCTCGGTCTGGTGGACATCCGCGGCGTGGATGCCAACGCCATGGTGACCCTGATGCCGCTGCGTGACCTTGCGCTGACTCTGCGCGCCCAGTACACTTTCCAGCGAGCCATAGACATCACCGACCCCTCCGACAACTACTACCGCGACCAGATACCGTACATACCGCACCACTCGGGCTCGGCGGTGTTCAACGGCCAGTGGCGGTGTCTCGGAGTCAACTACAGCTTCATCTATGTGGGCGAGCGTTACAACCAGCAGGAGAATATCCGCTACAACTATACCCAGCCGTGGTACACGAGCGACATCTCATTCAGCTACGACCTCCCCGTCAAGGCCGTCAAGCTCCGTGCACTCCTTGAAATCAACAATCTGCTGAGCCAGGACTACGACGTGATACTCAACTACCCGATGCCCAAACGTAACTACCGTGTGACCCTTACAGCCGAAATATGAAGAATATCCTGCGAAAAACAGTCTGTGTGATAGCGGCCGTCATTGTGACGGCTGTGTCGCTGTCATCGTGCCGCACCGACCCTGAGATGGTGCCGTCGACATCGGTCAATGTCGGCGACCGCCAGTATGGGGCCTACCGCGGATTCTATCTGCTCAACGAGGGCAACATGGGCTCCAACAAGTGCACCCTCGACTACTATGACTACGAGGACGGCATGTATTACCGCAACATATATGCCGAGCGCAACCCCACGGTGGTCATGGAGCTGGGCGATGTGGGCAATGACATGGCTGTGTATGGCGACCGCCTCTACATCGTGGTCAACTGCAGCCACAAGGTGGAGGTGCTCGACGCCCGGACGGCGGTGCGTATCGGCCAGGTGGATATACCTAACTGCCGCTTCATAAAGTTTGTGGGCGACAAGGGGTATGTGTCAAGCTACGTAGGCCCGGTGGAGCTTGGCGCCGGCGCGCCCAAGGGGGCCATCTACGAATTTGACCTCTCCACGCTCCGCGTCACGCGCACGTGTACCGTGGGCTACCAGCCGGAGCAGATGGAGGTGATTGACGGTCAGATATATGTGGCCAATTCCGGCGGATACAATCCTGCCGACTATGACGATACGGTGTCGGTGGTGGACATAGCGTCGATGACCCAGCTGACGCAGATAGAGGTGGGCATAAACCTCTACGGGATGAAACGCGACGCATGGGGGCGGCTGTGGGTGTCATCGCGCGGCAACTACAAAAACGTCGAGAGCTGTCTGTATCTGCTTGAGAAGCAGCCCGGAGAGCCATATTACAGACCTGTGCGCAAGTATGACACAGCTATATCGGCTATGGCAGTCAACGGTGCCGACCTCTACTATCTCGCCGATGCGTGGAGCGAAATCACCATGTCGTCAACGCGCAGCTACGGCATACTCGACCTGCGCACGCTCAGCCTGACCGGGGCAAACTTCATCACCGACGGCACGGAGGCTCAGATAAAGCAGCCCTACGGCCTGGCCGTCAATGACGACAACGGCGACATCTTCGTCACCGATGCCAAGAATTACGTGTCGTCAGGCACCCTCTACTGCTTTGACCGCTATGGTGCCAGAAAATGGTCGGTGGCCACAGGCGACATACCCCGTGTCATAGCGTTTGTGCCTCGTTGACCTCATGGCGGCGGAGGAGGGTGTGACAGCAAAAGTTGGATTCTCAGGGGTGCGGCTGATGATTGGATGGCTTTTTTTCAGGGGATATCTTCCCACTCGGCATCCACTATCTGTGACTCTGTGACGGTGGTGCGCTTCTTGGTCTCGGATGCGGTACGGGTGGTTTCCGTCTCGGAAACTATTATGTCTTCAAATTCTACGTATTCGCCGTCGTCCTTGGTGAATATCTTCTTTTTGCGGCGAGGCTTGGGCTGCTCTTTGGCGCTCCGGGAACGTGACTTGGCGTGAGGGGGTTCCTGGCCTGTGGCCTGGCGGTAAAACTGCTCCCATGCCGAGCGTTGCTGCTTGTACTGGCCCACTCCGCGCCATATGAAGCGGATGGCCTTAAACACAAACCAGAGGAATAACGCCCAGAGGATTAAGCTTATAAAACTCATGCTTGGGGGGTGGGGGTTCGTTTGGCCGTACCTATCGAGAGGATGATATACACGAGCACCGTCCATGACAGGCCCGGCACGCCGCATATGGCCATAAAGGCTATGCAGGTGAGTATCAGGAGATAGCGCACGGCATTGTCGCGCCAGCTGAAATTGGCGAATTTGAGGGAGAAAAGCGGCAGGTTGCTGACCATCAGCAGCGGAAACGCCATCAGCAATATTGCCATGTATATTTCGCCCGGGAAAGCGTGGGTGTCAAGCCATGCCACCGCACCTATCCAGAAGAGGGCGTTGGCCGGGATGGGAAGTCCGATAAACGATGTGGTCTGGCGGTCGTCACAGTTGAACTTGGCCAGACGCAGGGCACCCATCACCACGATCCAGAGCGAGAGGTAGCTGGTCCATGATGCGCCGGTGTGGGCGGTCATGAAGTTGAACATCAGCAGCGCCGGAGCCAGCCCGAAGCTGATGAGGTCGCTCAGCGAGTCGAGTTCCTTGCCTATCTCGCTGTAGGCATGGAGCAGACGGGCCATCGCTCCGTCCATGAAGTCAAAGATGGCGGCGAGGCCTATGAATATGAACGCCCACTGGTAGCCCTGGAGGCCGCAGCCGAGCGTTTCGAGTGACCTGAAAGAGAGGATGCACGCCACAGAGCCGCAGATGAGGTTGAGGCATGTGATGGTATTAGGAATGAAGCGTCGTATGCTCATCGATATAAGTGCGGTAGGTGTTATTTGGCCGGGCTTTTGAGGCGGGCCACGGGAGTGATGCCTCCCACGGTCTTGTCGCCGAGGCTGACAAGAATCTCAGTGCCCAGAGGGAGATAGAGGTCCACGCGGGACCCGAATTTGATGAAGCCCATGTGGTCTTCGATATTGGCTTCTTCGCCGGGCTCGGCATAGGTTACGATGCGGCGTGCCATGGCTCCGGCAACCTGGCGCACGAGCACGGGCTGTCCGTCAAGGGCGCGCAGGAGTATCGTCGACCGCTCGTTTTCGGTGCTTGATTTCGGGAGATAGGCTGCCATGAACCGTCCGGCATGATGGCGCACGAGCTCTACAGTGCCGTCGACAGGAAACCAGTTGGCGTGGACATTGAGCACCGACATGAACACCGACAGCTGCAAGCAGCGGCATTTGAGCACCTCCGGCTCATATGTCTCTTCGAGGGCCACGACAGTGCCGTCGGCACTGCTGACCACCACATCTTGGCGGTCGCCGGTGAAGTTGCGCCGTGGGGAGCGGAAGAAGTTGACAATGAAAAAATACACCACACCCGCCACCACTGTCAGGCTTGCCGATAGCCATATCGGAGTCCATATCCAGAGTGGGGCAAGGATGATTATTAGTCCTAATAGGGTTATTATCAGGATGTTGGTACCTTCGCGATGTATTTTGACTTTCATGCGTATATAGCAAGGGGCTGTTATTTCAACTCACAAAGTTAACAAAATTATTGCATAATAATAAGGATGGCATAAAAACAATAGGGGTAAATTGGTTATCTTTGTAAAAAATAACGTAGTATAACATCCTTCACGACCTTTATGGAGTATATCCCCCGACTATATGATTTTCTTGACGGGCTGAGCCGCAACAATGACCGGCCGTGGTTTCAGGCCCACAAGGATACTTATGACGAACTGAGGCTGGCATGGCTGGCCGACGTTGACCGCATGATCTCGCTGATGGCGGCGTGGGACCCGCGCCTGTCAGGCTGCGAGGGGCGCAAGGCTATGTACCGCATATACCGCGACACGCGGTTTTCGCTCGACAAGACCCCCTACAAGACGCATTTCGCAGCCGCATTGTCGCCTATGGGGCTGCGTGACCGCGGAGCCGGATACTACATACAGCTCGGCACAGGCAAGCAGGTAGACTCCGGCCTCTACGGCGGCATATGGTGTCCGCCGATGCCCGAACTGACCAAGCTGCGCCGCGCTATCGCGGATAATATAGAGGAGTTTGAGGAAATCACTTCCGACAAGAAGATGCTCTGCTACTTCCCTGACTGGGTGGGGGATACGCTCAAGACCGTGCCCAAGGGCTGGGACCGCAACCATCCGCTCGCCGCGCTGCTGCGCCGCAAGGACTATGGGCGCGAGCACCCCGTGGGGCGCGATTTCTACATGGATCCGTCGTGGCCCGAGAAAGCAGCCGAGATATTCCACACCATCGCGCCGCTGGTGGAGTTTATTAACTACAGCCTTTACGAGGAGTGAGCCGTATGAGTCCGACAACCGTAATTCTCGTCATCGCGGCCTACTTCGCGCTGCTGTTCACTCTGTCGTGGTTCTCGTCACGCGGAGGCACCAACCAGACCTTTTTCACCGGCGGACGGCGCAATCCGTGGCCGTTGGTGGCGATAGCCATGATAGGGGCCTCTATTTCGGGCGTGACATTCATATCCGTGCCGGGCATGGTCGTGGGCAAGGGCTTCAGCTACCTGCAGATGGTGCTCGGATTTGTGGTGGGCTATCTGCTCATATCGGTAGTGCTTTTGCCGCTCTTCTATAAGCGGCGCCTGTCGTCGATCTACGGCTACCTCGATGAACGGTTCGGGGTGCTGACCCACCGCACCGGGGCGTGGTTTTTCTTCATCAGCAAGATGCTCGGAGCCTCCGTGAGGTTTTTCGTGGTGTGTGCGGTGCTCCAGATGCTCGTGTTCGGGCCGTTGGGCATACCGTTTTATATCAATGTCGTAGCGTCCGTTGGACTGATAGGGCTCTACACCATGATGGGAGGAGTGAAATCGCTGATATTCACCGACCTGCTCAACAGTTTCTGCCTTGTGGGCAGTGTGGTGCTCTGCATTATATATATAGGTGATGCCCTCGGGCTTGATTTCGCAGGGATGGCCCGCGCCGTGGCTGACCATCCGTCGTCGCGCATATTCATGTTCGACGACCCCAAGAGCGGGCTCTACTTCTGGAAGCAGTTCATCGCCGGCGTGTTTCTCTCGATAGCGTTCAACGGCCTAGACCAGGACATGATGCAGCGCAATCTCGGATGCAAAGGCTCGCGGCATGCGCAGAAGAATCTGATGCTGATGGCACTGGTGCAGGTAGGGGTGATATTGCTTTTCCTGTCATTGGGCACGCTGATGGTGATGTATGTGGAGCACCATCCGACGCTCGACATCCCCGGCAAGACCGATGACCTCTTCGGCATGGTGGCCACTTCGGAGGGGATGCCGTGGATAGTGGGGCTGCTGTTTGTCGTGGGGCTTATCTCGGCGAGCTACACCAATGCCGGGTCGGCTCTGACAGCCATGACCACCTCCTTCACCATAGACATACTCCAGCGCGAGCATGCCGATGAGCGTACGCTGACGCGCACACGCAAGATGGTGCATCTGGCCATGACGGCAGTCATGGCGGCTGTGATAACGGTGTTTTATTACATGGCCCACGAGGATGCCATATCGGCGGTGTACACGCTGGCATCATATACCTACGGGCCTCTTCTGGGGCTGTTTGCCCTCGGGCTTCTGAGCAAGCGCGAGGTCGACGACCGCATGGTGCCGGTGGCGTGTGTGAGCGCCCCGGTGTTGTCGTGGGTGCTCCAGTGGTGGCTCAAGGCGCAGTTTGACTACGAGCTCGGGTTTGAGCTGCTTCTGGTCAACGCCGCCTTCACCATATTGCTGTCGCTGATACCGCTGCCGCGTCTGCGCCAGGCCGATGTGGCGGAAATTTCGTAACTTTGCCGGCGAAATAGATTTGATTAATTAAACAGGTCTGATAAGTCTTATAAGTCTTGTCAGGAATTATTACAATACTGAATTTATGGCTGACGATAAAAAAGTGATATTCTCGATGGTCGGAGTGTCGAAGGTTTTCCCTCCGCAGAAGCAGGTGCTCAAAAACATATACCTGTCATTTTTCTACGGTGCTAAAATCGGCATCATCGGCCTCAACGGCTCGGGTAAGTCAACCCTGCTCAAGATAATAGCCGGCATAGACAAGAATTACCAGGGCGAAGTGGTGTTCTCGCCGGGATATTCGGTAGGATACCTGGAACAGGAGCCGAAGCTCGACCCTGACAAGACGGTCATAGAGGTGGTGCGCGAGGGCGTGCAGCCTGTCATGGACCTGCTTGCCGAGTTTGAGAAGGTCAACGAGGCCTTCGGCGACCCCGATGTGCTTGACGACCCCGACAAGATGGACCAGCTGATAGCCCGTCAGGCCGAGCTCCAGGACAAGATAGACGCTACAGATGCGTGGAACATCGACTCCAAGCTCGAGCGTGCCATGGACGCGCTCCAGTGTCCGCCCGACGACCAGAAGGTGTCAACCCTCTCGGGTGGCGAACGCCGCCGTGTGGCTCTCTGCCGTCTGCTGCTGCAACAGCCCGACGTGCTGCTGCTTGACGAGCCTACCAACCACCTTGATGCCGAGAGCATCGACTGGCTCGAGCAGCACCTCCAGCAGTATCCCGGCACTGTCATCGCCATCACCCACGACCGCTATTTCCTCGACCACGTGGCCGGCTGGATTCTCGAGCTTGACCGCGGCGAGGGGATACCCTGGAAGGGCAACTATTCATCATGGCTCGACCAGAAGACCAAGCGCATGGCCATGGAAGAGAAGCAGGCCAGCAAGCGGCGCAAGACCCTCGAGCGCGAGCTTGAGTGGGTGCGCATGGCTCCCAAGGCGCGTCAGGCCAAGGGCAAGGCGCGTCTCAACAGCTACGACCGTCTGCTCAACGAGGACCAGAAAGCCCGTGAGGAGAAGCTGGAAATCTTCATCCCCAACGGTCCGCGCCTCGGCAACAAGGTCATAGAGGCCCACGGACTGGCCAAGTCGTTTGGCTCGAAGAAACTGTTTGAGGGGCTTGACTTCACGCTGCCGCCCAACGGCATCGTAGGCGTCATAGGTCCTAACGGTGCCGGCAAGACCACACTGTTCAGGCTCATCATGGGCCAGGAGAAAGCCGATGCCGGCAGCTTCGATGTCGGGGAGACGGTGAAGGTGGCCTACGTGGACCAGACCCACCACGACCTGCTGCCCGACAAGAGCGTCTACGAGGTGATATCGCAGGGTGTGGAGTCGTTTCGCATGGGCGGCAAGGACATCAATGCACGCGCCTACCTGTCACGCTTCAATTTCTCGGGAGCTGACCAGGAGAAGAAGATAGGGGTGCTGTCAGGCGGCGAACGTAACCGCCTCCACCTCGCCATGGCCCTGAAAGAGGAGGGCAATGTGCTGCTGCTCGACGAACCGACCAACGACATCGACGTCAACACGCTCCGCGCCCTCGAGGAGGGTCTGGAAGAGTTTGCCGGATGCGCCGTCGTGGTCAGCCACGACCGCTGGTTTCTTGACCGCATCTGCACCCACATCCTCTCGTTTGACGGCGAAGGCAATGTAGAGTTCTATCAGGGCAGCTACAGCGACTATGAGGAGTGGAAGCGCGAGCGCAACGGCGGCAAGGAACTGCCGCGCCGCCGCTACCGCAAGCTGATGGAGTGACCTCCCTCCTCGGCGGATGCCCTCATCGCAGTAGGGACATGCCATGGCATGTCTGCTGATGCAGCCGCTTCATTTGCAAAGCTTTAGGTGACATGCCATGGCATGTCCCTACTAAATTAACCGATGTTCAGTAACTTTTAACCCACCACATATATCACTGACATGCTCTTTGAAGACCTGGATCTGAGTGACGACGTGCTTGACGCCATCGACGCGATGCACTATAAGGAGTGCACGCCCATACAGGAGCAGACCATCCCCATCGTGCTGACCGGGCGCGACCTCATAGCCATCGGCCAGACCGGCACCGGCAAGACTGCCGCATACCTGCTCCCTACGATAGACCTGCTGTCTGACCTGCCGTCGCCCGAGGGGTATGTCAACTGCATAGTGATGGCTCCGACCCGTGAGCTGGCGCAGCAGATCGAGCAGCAGATGGATGCTTTCAGCTACTATCTGCCCATATCATCGATAGCCATCTACGGCGGCACTGACGGCGCGACATTCTCGCGTCAGCAGCGTGCCATGAGGGAGGGGGTGGATATGGTCATCGCCACACCGGGGCGCATGCAGGCTCTGCTGCAGACCGGCGGCATAGACCTCGGCCATGTGCGCCACTTCATACTCGACGAGGCCGACCGTATGCTCGACATGGGTTTCTATGACGACATCATGCGCATAGCCAAGCTGCTGCCCGACGACCGTCAGACACTGCTTTTCTCGGCCACGATGCCGCAGAAGATACGGCGTCTGGCGTCGAGCATACTCCATGACCCCCGGGAGGTGAAGATAGCACCCTCTCGGCCTGTGGAGAAGATTGACCAGAAGGCGGTGGTGTGTGGCTCGGATTTCGAAAAGGAGGCGCGCCTGACCGACATCCTCAAGGAGATGCGCGGACAGCGCAGCATAGTGTTCGCTTCGTCGAAGCTGCGTGTGCGCGACCTCACCCGGGCACTGCGCCGCAAAGGCATCAAGGCCGCCGAAATCCACAGCGACCTCGACCAGCAGCAGCGCGATGTGACGGTACACGCATTCCGCACCCTCGAGACGGAGGTGCTGGTGGCGACCGACCTGCTTGCGCGTGGCATAGACATCGACGATGTGGCTCTCGTGGTCAACTTTGACCTGCCCCGGGAGCCTGAGGACTATGTGCACCGCATAGGGCGCACAGGACGTGCCAATGCCGACGGATCGGCCATATCGCTCGTGGGACCCAAGGACCGCCGCGCATACTCCAACATCCTCGCCACCCTCAAAATCAAGATACCCACCGAGGGGATGGGCAATCCCACACCGCGCCAGCAGAACCGCCGTGACGGCAAGGGCCGCGGCCAGCGCAGGGACGAAAAACAAAAAAACGAAACAAAAGAACAGCCGGCAGAAACCTCAGCCGCCCCCAAAGACTCCAAGCCGCGCCACAACAACAAGCGTCGCAACTGGCACCGCCGCCCCAACAAGTAGCCAATCCGCTCCCAACGGAGCAGCGGCATGCCATGGCAAAGGAATGCACACATTGGCGCAATGTCGCAAACTTAATCGTAAATGCTTGACTGGGGTTCTTATGTAGTAGGGACATGCCACAATGCTGTTTAATTAAGCAAGCGTAAATGCTCGA
>UQDU01000006.1 GCA_900539915.1 uncultured Bacteroidales bacterium
TCATTTGTACCTTGATAGCAGTAACTAACTGATTATCAATATACTTTATATTTGAGGAAGTCAAGTAAAGACTGAAATCCCCCTAAATATGCAAAATGGAGGGCGGCCCAGAAAGCCGCCCTCCATTTTTTATCTCACACCCACAGAACCTATGTAGGAAATTTTCGTAACTTTGGCGTTGAACCATAAACGCTTATAGATTATGTCGGAAGAGCAGATGAATAGTTATCGACTGACGTCGATGGAAGAGCCGGGCGATGAGCGCATGGCTCAGATTATGCGTGAGGTTGCCGAGGATGCACGCGAGAGTACCCGTCGGGCTGCTGAGCGTGTGGCCGCTGGGATTGAGGCAGCTACGCAGGCGGCACAAGAGAAATGGGGTGATGCCATAAACAGAATAAAGAATGGCAGCAAGTAATCATCGCCCTGTTCTGATTGTTATTGCCGGACCCAATGGGTCGGGCAAGACTTCTGTGACTTCAAAGATTCTGCATCATGAGTGGCTGGAGGATTCGGAATACATCAATCCGGACAATGTCGCCCGTGATGTGTTTGGCGATTGGAACAATCAGGAATCTGTTCTGAAAGCCGCCAACTATTGCAATGAATGGAGGGAAAGATGTCTTGCAGAACGTAAGAGTCATATCTTCGAGACCGTGATGTCAGCCACTGATAAGGTCGATTACATTCTCAGAGCGAAAGAAGCCGGATTCTTCATCCGTCTGTTCTTTGTTTCCACCGAATCTCCGACAATCAATGCAAAGCGCGTCGCTCAACGAGTTTTGGATGGAGGACATGATGTGCCAATTCCTAAAATCATATCCCGATACGACAAGTCCATTGCCAATTGCAAAATCCTGTCCGCGATAGTTGACCGGCTCTATGTCTATGACAACTCTGTCGAAGACGCGGAAGCCCGTCTTTTGTTCCGACTGAGCGATGGCGACCTTGTGAAATGCTATGTTGAAGAACTTCCCGACTGGGCTTCAACCATCTTTCCGAAATAAGCAACGATGAGGTCGCTGAGGAGGCATGCGAAAGCACTCGCCCGGCTGCCTCAAACGATGTCTGTGCAAGTAGTTGACGAAATTTTAGACAGGTTTCGCAATGGAAGCAAGTGGGCACAGGCCGGTATTAGCTCAGATAACGGTACATTGAGGTCTGTTGATTCACTTTGATGCTTTCTTGGGCTCTATGTTGGGGAGGAAAGCGGTGATGATGCCTAACAGGGGGAGCAGGGTGCTTATACGGAATATGAATTCAATGCTGGTCCTGTCGGCGAGCCATCCGAAAAATGCTGAGCCTATGCCTCCGAGGCCGAAATTAAGACCGAAAAACAGTCCGGCCATCATCCCTACTTTGTCAGGCTTTAGTTCCGTGGCATAGACGAGTATGGCAGAAAAAGCCGAGGATATGACCAGCCCGATTATGACGGCAAGTATTATGGTCAGGGTAAAGCCGACATAAGGCAAAGCCAATGCGAACGGGGCTGCACCGAGTATCGAACCCCATATCACATATTTGCGTCCGTAACGGTCTCCAAGACCACCGCCGAGAACGGTGCCTATGGCCACGGCACCCATGAAAGCAAACAGACATAGCTGTGATACCTGAATGTCTACGCCGAACTTGTTGATCAGGAAGAACGTGAAATAGCTGGTCATGCTCGCCATGTAGAAATATTTTGAGAATGTGAGCACGCACAATATGAATATGGCCCAATGTATCCTGCGTGGTGACAGAGCCAGCACTGCCGGATTAGGAATGACGGATTTTGCCTTTAGTCCATGCAATCTGGAACGGTACCATCGTCCCACAGGAAGTAATGTAACCCCGGCTATAATGGCTGCAACCGAAAACCAGATTATGGATTTCTGGCCGAAAGGGATGATGATGACGGCAGCCAACAAGGGGCCTATGGCGCTTCCTCCGTTTCCTCCGACCTGGAATATAGACTGAGCAAGCCCTTTTCTACCACCCCCGGCCATCTGTGCCATACGGGAGGCTTCGGGATGAAATATTGACGAGCCGCATCCTACTACCCCGACGGCCAGAAGTATAAGTGCGTAATTGTCAGCTACAGATAGCAGAACGATCCCTGCAAGGGTGAAAACCATACCTATGGATAATGAAAACGGCTGCGGATGTCTGTCGGCATATCTTCCTACAAAGGGCTGGAGCAGAGACGAAGTCATCTGAAATACCAGCGTGATGATGCCAATCTGACCGAACGTAAATCCGTATTTGTCTTTGATTATAGGATATATTGACGGTATGATAGACTGCATCATATCGTTGAGCAGGTGGGCGAAACTGATAGCTATGAGGATTGAAAATACGGTCCGTTCTGTTCGTGATGTCGTTTCCATAGATTATTGATGGTACATTATCAACATATGTCGGGTTGCATCGAGTGCTCGAGATTCAAGAGGTATTCCTTGGCATACAGGGCGCCGGCATAACCGGTAAGTGTGCCGTCACTTCCTATGACACGGTGGCATGGCGCAAAAATCGAAAAGGCATTCGCGCCGTTGGCATTCGCTACAGCTCTCACAGTCGCATAGGCACAGTCGGTCCATATAATACGACCCAAGCACAAGCTCTCCGCACGGCGCGCAATATCTCCGCACTGTTATCCGATTACCCATAAATGATTAATATCATGTCTCTGGCAAATAGCCTGTGGGTGGAGCCACAGACAATCCAGCTTACTGTAAAGTTACAAAAACTTTATCATATCAGCAACTGTCCGCAAAATTGGCAGAATCGGATGCTTTTTCCGTCATTGTAAAGATCCGTTATCGTGCATGACTCATAAAACCATACCAAACTATACCGATAAGCAGCGCAACGACAGTGCTTATTGGAATCTTTGAAGCTAAATTATTGCCTAAAATTGCACTTACAGGTAGAATCTGCGCGGAAAAATTTGTATCTTTGCTTGATATTTTGCGGGGCGGATGCTGGCCGTTGTGGGTGGTGTGCGCTCATGCTGAAATTGACTATATAAGCAAGTAACAACATATAAATTATCGTGGAAGAAGATCGCATCTTAAACATCAATATCGAGAATGAGATGAAATCAGCCTACATCGATTACTCGATGTCGGTTATAGTGTCGCGTGCGCTGCCCGATGTGCGTGACGGACTCAAACCTGTGCATCGCCGAGTGCTTTTCGGCATGGACGAGATGGGCAACAATTCAGACAAACCGTTCAAGAAGGCTGCCAAGGCTGTCGGTGAGGTGATGGGTAACTACCACCCTCACGGCGACTCGTCGATTTATGGTACGGTGGTACGCATGGCTCAGCCATGGGCCATGAGGTACTGCCTTGTGGAGGGCCACGGAAATTTCGGCTCGATAGACGGCGACGGACCTGCGGCCATGCGTTACACTGAGGTGCGCTTGGAGAAGATGGGCGAGGCCATGATGACGGACATCAACTCTGACACGGTGGATTTCCAGCCCAATTATGACAACCAGCGACGCGAACCTGTGGTGCTTCCTACACGTTTCCCCAATCTGCTTGTCAACGGTGCGGCCGGTATTGCCGTGGGTATGGCTACCAACATGCCTCCCCACAATCTGACCGAGGCTATCAATGCTTCGATAGCTCTTGTGGACAATCCTGAGCTGACAGTGTCGGAGCTGATGCATTATATCAAGGCTCCTGATTTCCCTACCGGCGGTACTATCTATGGCTACCAGGGAGTGAAGGATGCTTATGAAACAGGCCGCGGACGCATACTCATACGTGCGCGAGCTGAGATAGAGACCGAGGCCAATCACGACAACATCATAGTCACCGAGATACCTTATAATGTCAACAAGGCCGAACTGATAGCATATATCGCCGACCTCGTCAACGAAAAGAAGCTTGACGGCATTGCCGACATCAATGACGAGAGCGATGCCGACGGCATGCGCATAATGATCAAGCTCAAGAGCGATGCCAACAGCAATGTGGTGCTCAACAAGCTCTACAAGATGACGCAGATGCAGGCTTCGTTCAGCGTCAACAATGTGGCGCTCGTCAACGGCCGTCCGCAGACTCTCAACCTCAAGCAGATTCTTGAGGCATTTGTGGCACACCGCCATGAGGTTGTCATCCGCCGCACCAAGTTTGAGCTTGCAAAGGCTCAGGAGCGTGCGCATATCCTCGAGGGTCTTATCATAGCCTCGCAGCATATCGATGAGGTGATACGCATCATACGCCACTCTCCCGATACCGAGACGGCCCGCGAGACTCTCATGGAGACCTACCAGCTTACCGAGGCCCAGGCCAATGCCATATTGGAAATGCAGCTGCGCCGCCTGACAGGTCTGGAGCAGGACAAGCTCAAGAAAAACTATGATGAAATCATGGAGCAGATACGCGGTCTGGAGCTTATCCTCAGTGATGACCACGAATGCCGTGAGCTCATCAAGCGCGAGCTTGCCGAAGTCCGCGACAAGTTTGGCGATGACCGCAAGACCGATATAGATTACACCGCCGGCGAGTTTAACGCCGAGGATTTCTATAGCGATGACGATATGATCATCACTATCAGCCACTTCGGATACATCAAGCGCACTCCGCTGACAGAGTTCCGCACTCAGAACCGCGGCGGTGTCGGAGCCAAGGGCAGCGACACCCGTGACGAGGATTTCATAGAATACATCTACACCGCGTCGATGCATGCCAATATCCTCTTCTTCACTGCCAAAGGCATGGTGTATAAGATGAAAGTCTACGAGCTGCCCGAGGGAGCCAAGAACACCAAGGGACGCGCCATCCAGAATCTGCTCAATATCGAGGCCGATGACTCTGTCAACGCTGTCATAGCCTACAAGGACAATGACGATGCCACCATCCTGGATACACATTGCCTGGTGTTTGCAACCCGCAACGGCATCATCAAGAAGACATCCATACGCGAATATGCTCAGGTCAATGTCAAGGGCAAGAAGGCAATCATCATCCGCGAGGGTGACCGCGTGGTGGATGTGGACCTCACCGACGGCAACAGTGAAATCATCCTCGCCAACCGCAATGGCCGTGCCATACGTTTCGCCGAAGACCGCGTCCGCACTATGGGCCGCGTCAGCACCGGTGTGCGTGGCATGACGCTTGACGGCGACGATGACGAGGTCGTAGGCATGATTTGTATGCGCGATGGCGATGCCAACGACATCCTTGTCCTCTCGGAAAAGGGATTCGGCAAGCGCACTGATCTGGATAGCTACCGCGTCACCAACCGTGGCGGCAAGGGCGTCAAGACACTTGCCATCACCGAGAAGACCGGTAAACTTGTGGCCATCAAGAGTGTTAATGATGAAAACGACCTTGTCATCATTAACAAGAGCGGTATAACCATCCGCGTGGCAGTCAGCGATATCCGTCTGCAAGGCCGCAACACCCAGGGCGTGCGCATCATCAATCTCGAGAAGCGCAACGACACCATAGCATCCGTATGCTGCGTGTCATCTGACCCCGAGGAGGAAGTGGATCATGAAATCGTGGACCAGCAGGCCGAAATCATAGAGGAGGCTGTCGACGAGATGATGAATCCGGCCGACGATGTAGAGGTCGATGATGTCATCCCCGAAGATGAGGATGCCGACATCCCCGAAGAATAAATATCAAACACCAATTTCCATACATTATCTAACACATCATTATTGATTATGAAAAAGGCAAGTTTCGTGGCGTTATGCCTCTGTGCCGGTATGGCTGCATCTGCCCAGACCAGTCTCGTCAAGGATGCACAGAAGAGTTTCAAGGCCGGCAGTGACTACGCCAAGTGGGTTGAAACACTCAAACCTGCATTCAGCAATGCCGAAAGCAAAGACCAGGCATTCACTTATTTCGTGCCCGCAAAGGCCGGATATGAGAATTTCGACTACCTGTTTACCCTCCTCCGCGCAGGTCAGGAAGTAGATGTGCCTAACATGGGCAACTCCATCCTCTCCGGCTATGAGTACGCTCTTAAGGCTCTGCCTCTTGATTCAGTGGCTGACAAGAAGGGTAAAATCAAGACAAAATATTCCAAGGACCTCGTCAAGATGGTTGCCGGTCACTATAACGACTATGATTATGCAGGCCGCTACCTCTACAACTCTAAGAAATGGCCCGAAGCCTACAAGGCATGGGAGGTATATTTCGCAGTGCCCGAAGATGCCCGTTTCGCCAAGGAAATGAAGGTTGACCCCGATTCCGTCCTTGCCGAGAATGCCTACCTCATGGGTTATGTAGCCTCTCAGATGGAGGACTGGGAAAAGTCTATGAAGGCATTTGACAAGGCTATCGCCCTCGGCAGCAAAGACAAGGGCATGTACCATCAGGCCATGTATGTAGCCAAGATGAATCAGAACATGGACAAGCTCTATGACTATGCCCAGAAAGGCTACGCTGCTATCGGTACTGCCGACCCTATCTTCTTCCAGCTTACCATAGAAGGCAAGCTCCGCAACAAGCAGTATGACGAAGCCATGGCTCTTCTCAACAAAGCTCTTGCCGACGAGCCCCAGAACCCCGTCTACAATATTGCTATGGGTACTCTCTATGAAGAGCAGGGCGACAAGGACAAGGCACTCGAATGCTATCGTAAGGCTGCACAGTTCGATCCCAAAAACGGTGACGCTTTCTATAACATAGGCCGTGTGCTTGCAGAGAAGAGCGACGCCATCAGCGAAAACGCCGGTTCGAAAATCACTGAAGCCGAGTATAAGAAGATAGAGCGCGAGCAGATCAATCCTCTCCGTAAGGAAGCTGCTGAAAACTTCGAGAAGGCATACCAGCTTAACGAAAGCCCCAACGCACTCCAGTATCTCAAGAACATCTACTACGTGCTTGGCGACAACGCCAACTTTGAGCGCGTCAACTCGATGTTCTGATTCCGTCAGATTTTTCATTAAACCGCAGGGCTCCCGTATCCCTGCATCCGGATGAAACCATAATAATAACAGGGACGCGCATATGACAGTGTATCGCGTCCCTGTATTTTTTTTGAATATCGCACAATAATGGATAATCATAGCAATAGTGCTGCTCCTGACAGCATCCGTCAGTTCGATGAGGCATTTGCCATGTGTCGTGACATCTATGTCACCAAGCTGCAGGACTATGGCGCGTCATGGCGCGTCATGCGTCCCATGTCGCTGACCGACCAGCTGTTTATAAAAGCCAAGCGCATCCGCACACTTGAGACCAAAGGCGGTGCCATGGTCGATGAGGGAATCATGCCCGAATTTGTAGCCATAGTCAACTACGGCATCATGGCCATGATACAGATGCAGCTCGGGCCGGCGCTCAAGGCCGACATCACCCCCGAGAGAGCCACGGAGCTGTATGACAGCCATGTGGCCGACACGCGCAAACTTCTCACCGCCAAAAATCATGACTACGACGAGGCATGGCGTGACATGCGTGTGTGCAGCTTCACCGACATCATCCTGACCAAGTTGCAGCGCATAAAGGAAATAGAGGCCAACGGAGGCCAGACCATCGTGTCGGAGGGGATAGAGTCAAACTACCAGGACATTGTCAACTATGCCGTCTTTGCGATTATCAAACTTACCGAATCGCCATCCGCGCTCTGTTAGGATAGTTGTCACAGCCCTGCGGCTGGTCATAGGCATCATTTTCATCGCTTCAGGATTCGCCAAGGCGGTGGATCCATGGGGCAGTGTATATAAGATAGGCGAGTATCTCAGCGTGTGGGGCTGGGACTTTTCACATGCCATGCTGGTGTCGGCGGCCGTAGGGTTGTCGGCTCTGGAATTTCTATGCGGCATGATGCTTCTGCTCGGCTGCTACAGACGCAGCGTGGTAGTGGTGCTGCTTGCTATGATGGCATTCATGCTGCCCCTCACGCTTTATATCTGGCTTACGGACCCTGTGGCCGATTGCGGTTGTTTCGGTGACTGGCTTCTGCTCAGCAACGGTGCCACCTTTGCCAAAAACATAGCCATCACGCTTGCTCTGATAATACTGCTTCCCTATAACCGGCTCCAGAGGGCATTGGTAAGTCCGTATATCCAGTGGATGCCGCTTGTCGTGTCGATGATATATATCCTGGGCATCTCATACGTAGGCTATTATTATCAGCCCGTGGTCGATTTCCGCTCATATCCGGCCGGGACGTCGCTGCTTGACGACGAGGCCGACAGCGATGGCCCAGATGAGGCCGCGATGTATAGCTTCATCTATGAGAAGGACGGACTGACTGAGTGTTTCACCATCGAAAATCTCCCTGATTCCACATGGACATTCGTAGAGCGCAGACTCCTTGACGGCCATGTGGCTGATAAAGTCGCTGACAGTTTTGTCATACGTGACACCGATGGGGAGGATGTAACCCCCGATGTCATAAGTCCTGACGGCTACCAGCTTATGGTGCTTGTCCCGTCGATGAAGGACCTTGACATATCATATACCTATTACATCAACCGTCTTTACAGTCAGCTTCCGGCTGACAGTGTGTCCATGATAGGCGTCATAGGCGGCAATGAGAGAGACCTCGATTTCTGGAAAGACCTCTCCATGGCAGAGTATCCGCTATATACAGCCGATGGCATACAGATTAAAGAGCTGGCTCGCGGTGATATATCGGCGGTGATGCTACATGACGGCAAAGTGCTGTGGAAACGCACATTGCCCTCGTTTGTCAACGACCTAATGATTGACAACGACGACGATGTGACAGACATCAGGCTCGACGGTTGCCGTGACTGTGATGAGACTCTTTATCAGCCTGATGACGATGAGTTCCTGCATGACTGGACGCGCATCTATGCCTTGGTCATGCTGGTAATCATACTTGTCAACAACGGAGCTTTGGCCCTGTTTATGATGTGGAGGTCACGTGTGGGTAAAAAGTTGAAAACCATGGCGCATCACGAAAAAAAATCGTAACTTTGTGCCACGTATTTCCCTCCATGCGGCGGATACCGGGTATTTGAAAATTTTTCTACATTCTAATATATCATTTTTTAGACTTTACTAACATGAGAAAGAAAATCGTTGCAGGCAACTGGAAGATGAACACTACCCTCGCTGAAGGCGTGGGTCTGGCCAAGGACGTGAACGAAGCCCTCAAGAAAGCCACACCCAAGTGTGACGTGGTAATCTGCGTTCCTTTTACCCACCTTGCCTCTGTCAATGAAGTAATCGACAGCAATATCCTCGGTCTCGGTGCTGAAAACTGCGCCGACCACGCCAAGGGTGCATATACCGGCGAGATTTCAGGTGCCATGGTGGCTTCAACAGGTGCTACCTACGTGATTCTCGGTCACAGCGAGCGTCGCCAGTACTATGGTGAGACCTCTGAAATCCTCAAGGCCAAGGTGGCTCAGGCTTTCGAAAACAACCTGACACCCATCTTCTGCATCGGTGAAGTGCTCGAGCAGCGCGAAAACGGCTCATACCTCGATGTAGTCAAGGAGCAGATTGAAAGCGCACTCTTTGATCTCTCTGCTTTTGATTTCGGCAAAATCATCCTCGCTTACGAACCCGTATGGGCTATCGGTACAGGCAAGACCGCTACCGATGACCAGGCCCAGGAAATGCATGCCCACATCCGCTCTGTCATAGCTGCAAAGTATGGCCAGGAGGTTGCTGACAACACTTCAATCCTCTATGGCGGCAGCTGCAAGCCCTCTAACGCTGCGGCTCTCTTCGCCAAGCCCGACGTAGACGGCGGTCTCATCGGTGGTGCAGCTCTTGATGCCGAGTCATTCATGGGCATCGTCAACGCTTTCTAAATACAGACTCAGCGTCCGTATAAAATCATATGTGCAAACGCCTGTTTAGCTTTTGCACATCTGTTTGAGATACAAAAATTAGGCTACAAAGAAGATTATCGTTATCTTTGTAGTCTAATTTTTATTATATTTGACATAGTGGATGCGTGTTCAACTTCAACGCTTCACTCCATCTGACTGATATGGTTATAGGCAAAAACAGACTGAGGCCGGTTATTATAGGCCTGATGATGATAGGATGGTATGCTGCCGGAGCGCAGCAGCCGTCGGCCAATGTCACCATAATTGACCATATTACCGCTATCGAGGGCAATACGGTCACCCAGCCATCAAAGCTGACAGAGCTGCTTGCCCCGGGAGATGCCCCTGTGGTCGACACGACCACCCAGCCCGAAAAACCGGCCGTGAAGCATCAGTCCACCGGGCGTATGGCCGGTTACCGTGTGCAGGTATACTCCGACGGCAACCAGCGCAATGCCAAGAAGCAGACCCAGCTCAAAGCCGCCCAAGTCTCACGCCGCTTCCCGGCCATGAGGACCTATATATCATATTCGGCTCCTTTCTGGAGGCTCAGAGTGGGTGATTTCCGTTCGCGAGGCGATGCCGAGTCGGCTGCCGCACAGCTCCGTCAGGCATTCCCGGCCTTCCGCAACGAGATACGCATAGTGCGTGACCGTGTCAATATTAAAGATTAGAGAGCATAACTAATCATGCTGATTATATGTCGACACCTCTGACACCACGACAAGAAGAAACAGTCAACGCCATAGCTGACCATTACCGGGAGATTATCAAGCTCCTCGGCGAGGACCCTGAAAGAGAAGGGCTGCTCAAAACCCCCATGCGTGCTGCAAGGGCTCTGTTCCGGGCCACTCGCGGATATGACGAGTCAGGCCGGCAGGTCATTGAGAAGGCTATCTTTACCCACGAAGGGTCGCGCATGGTGATAGTCAAGGATATAGAGTTCTATTCGTTTTGCGAGCATCACATACTGCCGTTTTTCGGCCATGTGTCCATAGGATACATCCCTGACGGCAAGATTGTGGGCCTCAGCAAGCTCGCGCGCCTTGTCAACGTTTATGCACGCCGTCTGCAGGTGCAGGAACGCATGACAGCCGAGATATGCCGCGACCTCCAGCGTCATCTTGCCCCCAAGGGGGTTATCGTGGTCAGCACGGCCCAGCACCTGTGCATGAAGCTCCGCGGAGTGGAGAAGCAGGACAGTGCCACTACTACCGTGGAGACCTCCGGGGTGTTTGACGAAGACTATCGTCTGCGCGAGGAGTTTTTCAGGTCGCTCGGCCACAATTAATCAGCCGTTTCATCTCTCAAAGTCTCTCTCCTGAAACACATTAAGCATAATCATTTCTACATCGACATCTTATACAAGCCATGCCAAACGTTTCGCAACGCGGTGATATAATGCCCGCCTCACCTATACGCAAGCTCGTGCCTCTGAGTAATGCAGCCAAGCAGCGTGGGGTCAAGGTCTACCATCTTAATATCGGCCAGCCCGACCTGCCCACCCCTCAGGAGGGACTGGATGCATTGAAGCATATAGACCGTACGACGCTGGAGTACAGTCCGTCGGAGGGGCTGCTGTCATTGCGCCAGAAACTTATGGAATATTACCACCGCTTTGACATCAATGTGGATGTTGATGACATAATCGTCACTTCCGGCGGCTCCGAAGCGGTGTTGTTCGCCTTCATGGCCTGTCTGGATCCGGGCGATGAAATCATAGTGCCCGAACCTGCGTATGCCAACTATATGGCGTTCGCCATATCGGCCGGGGCCAAGATTGTGACCGTCCCGTCGAGCATCGACAACGGTTTCGCTCTGCCTCCTGTCGAGGAGTTTGAGGCTCTGATAACTCCGCGCACCAAGGGCATATTGATATGCAACCCTAACAATCCCACCGGCTATCTCTACACGCAGCAGGAGATGAACCAGCTGCGTGACATGGTCAAGAAGCATGATTTGTTCCTGTTTTCCGATGAGGTGTATCGAGAGTTCTGCTACACGGGTGCACCCTATATATCGGCATTCCATCTCGACGGCATAAGCGAGCAGGTTGTGCTGATTGACTCGGTATCAAAGCGTTACAGTGAGTGCGGCATACGCATAGGCGCCATCATCACCAAGCATAAGGAACTGAAGAAAAACCTGATGAAATTCTGTCAGGCACGTCTCAGCCCCCCATTGCTGGGCCAGATTGTGGCCGAGGCCTCGATTGATGCGTCAAAGCAGTATATGCTGATGACCTACAACGAATATATCGAGCGGCGCAATTTCCTTATTGATGCCCTCAATAAGATTCCCGGAGTGTATTCTCCCATCCCGATGGGTGCGTTCTACACAGTGGCAAGTCTGCCGGTCGACGATGCCGACAAGTTCTGCCGGTGGTGTCTGGAGGAATTCGAGTATGAGGGAGCCACCATCTTCATGGCTCCGGCATCAGGCTTCTATACCACTCCGGGCATCGGCACCAATGAGGTCCGCATAGCCTATGCCATCAGCAAGAAGGAGCTGCGCGGTGCCATAAAGGTACTTGCCGAAGCTCTCAAGGCATATCCCGGACGCACCATCTGACCAAGAAAACCATAGCAGACGTTCGTGTACTTTCCGCTGTTTATCGCCAATCGGTTGAGCCTCAAGGTCAAAGGTGACCGTGGGTCGGCCACAGGCATGACGGTGGGTATCATCGGTGTGGCCACGGCAGTCATGATTATGATGCTTGCCATGGCCATAGTGACCGGATTCAAGCATGACATAAAGCGTAAACTGCAGGGGCTCAACAGTGACATCACCCTCTATCACTCGGATAATTACATCAGTCTGACCCCTCAGCTCAGAGCCATCATCGGAGAGGCGGCTCCGGATGCGTCGGTCAGTGTGGTGACTGACCGCACCGGCATATTGAAGACCTCCGATCAGTTCCAGGCCGTCACATTCCGTGGCGTGAACAGTGATTATGATCTCGGATTCCTGTCGTCGGTAGTCACTGACGGCTCATTTGACGGTTTTTTCGCTGCCGATGACGATGGAGACGGAGTAGAGCCGATAGCCTTGTCGGCCGATGTCGGCAGCATGCTCGGTGTAGGGGTCGGTGATAAGCTGACGGCGTATTTTGTGGAAAATGAAAATGCCCGGGTGCGTCGCTATCGCATCTCGGCCCTTTTTGACACTCATTTCGGCGATTATGACCGTGGCATGGTTTTCGTGCCTAAGGAATCGTTGTCGTTTGACGGCGGTGAGCTTGCAGGGGACAGAGGTACGTCAGTGCTGATTGACGGACTCAGCGAGGAGCAGGTGGCCACAGTGGCGCAAGGGCTGTATGAGCGGCTATTGGCGGCATCGGCCGATGGCGGGATTGATGAGCTTCCTGTAATTGACACCATACTCCACAGCCAGGAGATGTACTATAACTGGCTATCGCTCCTTGACACCAATGTGGTGGTTATCTTGTCGCTTATGGGCATCGTGGCTGCGTTTACGCTGGTGTCAAGCCTGTTCATACTCATACTGCGCCGTGTGCGCATGATAGGTATACTGCGTTCGCTCGGAGCTTCAAACCGTCAGGTGAGTGACATTTTCGTCATACTGTCGCTCCGTGTCGTAGGTTACGGCATAGTGATAGGCACGGCAATAGGGCTGGCGCTGCTCTGTGTCCAGGACTCTTTCCATGTGCTGTCGCTTGATGCGGCAAGCTATTATCTCGACTATGTGCCGGTTATGATCAGCTGGCAGCAGATAGTGGGGCTTGACGTCTGTGTGGCCGTTATTTCGTCATTGGTGCTGTTGCTCCCGTCGCGTCTGGTGTCGTCTATTTCGCCGGCTTCGGTGATGAGATATGAGTGAGCGGACATGGATTTTTGCATTTACCAGGCATCGCATTGACCTTTTTGGCATAAAGATTGTTTAAAAGATTATAAGCAGTACTTCACCACAAAGAAAAATCATTAACTTTGTAAGTATAGTGCATATTAAGTTTATTCAAACACATTTCATCTACTGAATTACATGACCCATACCGCGCCCGACGTTTCTGCCTCTTCTCCGGCATTGACCAAACAGGAATTGATAATCGAAGGTATCAGAGACCGTAAAGGCAAGAACATCACCGTAGTAGACCTGTCAGATATAGAGTCGGCATCTACAGGGTGCTTCATCATATGCGAAGGAACTTCTTCAAGCCAGGTGGCTTCTATCGCTGACAGTGTCAGGGAATATGTGCACCGCAACGGCGACATAAAACCTTACAATTATGACGGCTACCAGAATGCCCAATGGATAGTGATAGATTACGGCGATATTTTCGTGCATATTTTCGCTCCCGAGCAGCGGTCCCATTACAATCTCGAGGAACTGTGGAGCGATGCCCATATCACCGACCTGCCTGACGAGCTTTGACAGGCGTATCCGACTTTTGTATTAACAATCATACCTCCCCATATCTCTCATGCAATCGCAAAAGCCTAAAAAACCGGCATTTAAATTCAGTATCTACTGGATGTACATCATCGTGCTGGCATTTCTCGGCGGAATGTTTTTCCTTGACGAAAACACTCTGACACGCACAGTGTACTATTCGGAGTTTGAAAAAGCCGTCCAGTCCAAGGGCATTTCCAAAATAATAGTTTATACAGGTAAAAACCAGGCCGAGGGCGTATTGACTGATTCGCTCGCCTCGGTGATGTTTCGCCCCGAGCACTACAAACCCGGCTCCGGCACTCCGGCCCATCTGCTGACCGATATACCTTCGGCCGACAAGTTCCAGGACAAGATAGACCAGTGGAAGGCGCAGGGTGTGTTTGACGGAGATGTCAAATATGAGAAGACGAGCGATTACACATCGCTCCTGTGGTCGTTCGGCCCCATACTCCTGTTGATATTCTTCTGGTTCTGGATGATGCGCCGCATGTCGAGCAAGGACGGCGGAGGCCCGGGCGGTGTATTCAGCGTGGGCAAGTCCAAAGCCAAGATTTTTGACAAGGACGGCCCTGTGAAGGTTACATTCAAGGATGTAGCCGGACTCTCCGAGGCTAAGACCGAGATAGAGGAAATCGTGGAATTTCTGAAAAATCCTCAACGATATACCGACCTTGGAGGCAAGATACCCAAGGGTGCGCTGCTCGTAGGCCCTCCCGGCACCGGTAAGACTCTGCTTGCCAAGGCTGTGGCCGGCGAGGCAAATGTGCCGTTTTTCTCCATGTCAGGCAGTGACTTCGTGGAGATGTTTGTCGGCGTGGGTGCATCGCGTGTGCGTGACCTCTTCCGTCAGGCCAAGGAGAAAGCCCCGTGTATCGTCTTTATTGACGAGATTGATGCCGTGGGCCGTGCCCGTGGCCGCAACCCTAACATGGGTGCCAACGATGAGCGTGAAAACACCCTTAACCAGCTCCTGACGGAGATGGACGGCTTCGGCACAAACAGCGGTGTAATAATCCTCGCTGCTACCAACCGTGCGGATATTCTTGACAAGGCTTTGCTTCGTGCCGGACGTTTTGACCGCCAGATCTACGTTGAGCTGCCCGATCTCAATGACCGCGTGGCCATATTTAACGTGCATCTGCGCAATATCAAGATGGATCATGACGTGGATGTGGATCTTCTTGCACGACAGACTCCAGGTTTCTCAGGCGCGGATATAGCCAATGTATGTAACGAGGCGGCTCTTATTGCGGCTCGTCATAACAAAAAGGCGGTAGGCAAGCAGGATTTCATTGATGCTGTTGACCGTATAATCGGAGGCCTTGAGAAACGTTCGAAGATTACCACCGACGAGGAGAAAAATGCCATCGCCATACATGAGGCCGGCCATGCTACAGTGTCATGGCATCTGAAATATGCCAACCCTCTGATTAAGGTTACGATAGTGCCGCGTGGCAAGGCTCTCGGAGCTGCATGGTATCTGCCGGAGGAACGTCAGATTACGCCTTCACAGGCTATTCTGGATGAGATGTGCGCCACTCTCGGAGGCCGCGCTGCCGAGGAGCTGTTCCTCGGACATATCTCTACCGGTGCAGCCAACGACTTGGAGCGAGTGACCAAACAGGCCTATGCCATGGTGGTTTACTACGGTATGAGCGACAAACTCCCCAACATATGCTACTATGATTCCACCGGCCAGCAGTATGGTTTCTCAAAGCCTTACAGCGAGGATCGTGCACGCATGATTGATGAGGAGGTATCACGCATCATTTCCGAGCAGTATGAGCGCGCTAAAGATATACTGCGCAAATATGCCGAAGGCCATGCCGAACTTGCCCATACACTTGTGAGCCGTGAAGTTATCTTCACTGAAGACGTAGAGAAAATCTTTGGGAAGCGCCCATGGGTGTCACGCACCGATGAGATTCTTGCCGCCAAATCCGAGACGTCACAAAACGCCGAATCGGATGACCCCTACGCAGCCGATTTTGACGATGGAGCTGCGGAGAAAAAGGATAAGGAAGCCGATGCACCTGCACCTGCGGCAGCTGACAGCGACAAAGCAGCCAAAGAGGAGCCAAAGGACGACAAGGCTGACTGACCCGACCAAGCTCTGACCGACGAACGAACCCCGAGGTGATATGCTTAGGAAATGCCGACGGCGCATATATCAGACCTTTGTGATGCCTGTCTACAGGCGTCTCAGAGAGCGATGGCGCAGAGATACACCTTCGGTTATCTGCAATAATTGCTTCGGTGGGGTTTTTCTCCATCATCTGGGGTGTAGATTCGAGTCTCCGTTCATCAACCTTTTTCTTGTCCCGGAGGATTTTGTAAAGTTGGTTGCCAACTGGGACAAAGCCGTTGCCGCCGGTCTGGGAAACGTAAGTGAAGTGAAAGATTCCGGAATGCCTTATCCTGTCGGAGTCATAGATTCTGTCGGTGCCAGGGTATATTTTAACCATGACACTGATTTTGATGTCGCTCTTAACAAGTGGCGTGAGCGTGTGGCGAGAATCAGACCTGAAAAGACCATCTTTATGTTTACGGCCGCTAAGGGTGATGCAAAGGTTTTAAAGGATTTTGACAGTATTGATAATCCGCGTAAGATAGCATTTGCATCAGAGAAATGTAAGGGACTCGGCCTTAAGTCACTTAAGATTGTCAAAGGATGGAACGATGATGACCCCGAATACAACATGAAGGGCCTCACAACTTCCTTCGGTATTCCTTACATACAGTCTCTGTCATTGCTGCGCATGCTTTCGAATTTGGCCGGCATACGATGATGGATACAGCCGTGCACTGATATTTTCGCATGGTTATGATACAGTAAAGCTGTAGTTTTGTGACATACTCACAATACTACAGCTTTATTTATGATAACGAAATCAAGAAAATGGGTGCGTCCTGTATCGCGGAAATTCTACGGGTCTATAACAGAGAGCGTGCGCAATGCAGCGGCTATCAGTAAGGATGTCAATGCTGACAATGTCATGCAGGGCGTAGATGCCTACATTGAGCAGGGCATAGTCCCTGTGGGGTTTACTGAAACTGAATTGGTGGTGTTTACCCTATTGCAGCCACTGATTGACAAGGCTGTGAAGCGTTCACGCCTTGCACGTGAAAATGCCATCAGACGCAAGCAATTAAAGGCCGGGACGGCCAATGCTACAGCCGTTACGACAGAGGCATCAGAAGCCGTTGTAAGCACGTCAGATGACGAGTCCGCCGTGTCCTGTGCGCCTCCTGACGCGCTATCTCGTGAAGATAAACGTGCCCTCCGTCGCGAAGAATCACGCCAAAAGCGCCATCAAAAACATCTAAAGCGTCTCAGCCGTCGCCATAAACCCATCCCCTCCCAATAAGGTCAGGATATAGAGGCGCACCGATAAAAGAAGAGGCGAGGGGTAGGGGTCCACACCACTGGCATCAGCCAGACCTGCGGCCTGTCAGACCCCGGCCTCATATATTCAAGGCGTAGTAAAACTGTAAAATTGTAGGGCTGCACCATGGTGCAGCCGATATGAATCATATAATTGCCAATGCGTTGGCGGATGCCCCGGGGTGCAGAGACACCCCTATATAGTGGTCCCGAAGGGACGGACTTATGGTAGAGCCTCTTGGCTACCATGAATCCATCCCTCCGGGATTTTTCGTGGTGGATTCCCGAACTCCCGTAGATGAGGAATGGCTACGCCATTCCTCATCTACGAACTATATTAAAATCCAAATAAAATGAGGCAAAAATTACATCCACATTAGATTATTTGAGAAAAGCCTTGCAGCTGTCCGCTCTTGGGGGCGGTTTAGGCCGCCCCCGCCGCTCGGGCATCCCCTCGCCAGAAGGAGAGAGGAAGTGTTCAGACAGCGGTATCAGGTTTCGTAGAG
This sequence comes from uncultured Bacteroidales bacterium, assembly GCA_900539915.1. GTDB lineage: Bacteria > Bacteroidota > Bacteroidia > Bacteroidales > Muribaculaceae > Amulumruptor. The sequence continues at coordinate 18,071 of UQDU01000006.1, forward strand.
ACGAAGCCGTCGATATATGACTTATTGGATGTCACAACAGCAAAGGCCTGTCTGACGAGTTTGTTGGCCACGGCAATCATGGCGACTTTACCTGACTTCCCTTTGCCACGCAAACGCTGATAGCATTCACTGCACGCCTTGTTGTGCTGACTCGCTGACCATGCCGCCACATAAAGCATCGAACGCAGAGTCTCATCTCCGTTGCGGTTGATATGTCCACGGATATTGATACTCGTACCGGACTGCTCTATCGTGGGACTGATGCCGATAAAGCGGGAAAACTGTTTCGCATTGTCAAAGTAGGTAAAGCCGCCCGTGGCAATGATTAGAGCCGTGGCAAGAGTGACCCCGATACCCTTTACCGAGGTAAGGAGTTTCAGCTGCTTTTCAAACACATCGGTTACGACCGCCTCCATTTCCTGCTGCATGTACTTGATCTGCTTTTCAAGGAATGTGACGGTCTGTTTCAGTGAGTAAACGCACTTCTTGTCCTTAACCGGCAGAGGCTCAAGCGATGAGAGCAGGTTCTTAGTCGCAGTCAGTTGCTTCTGGAGTTGACGTAGGACTGTTTTCTTCTGCTTCAGAATCATTATATGTTCCGACGGGAACTTATAGGGTGCGGGCTTGAATCTCTCCCCGAAATCGGCAATGAGACAGGCGTCTTGGGAATCCGTCTTGGTAACGGACATCATCACGCGGGCATAGTTTTTAATCTTCTTCGGATTGATGAGGCTTGCCCGGATGCCTGCCTTGTCAAGAAGATAAAGAAGGAGGAAACAGTAGTTGCCCGTCGCCTCCATCACGCAGTGATGGAGTGTAGGGTCAAGCTTCGAGATGAACCTGCGGATGCCTTTAGCATCATTTGGGAAGGTCTCGGTACGATAGCCTTTCACATGGGGAAAAGCAGCTACAAAAGTCGCTTTGCTGATGTCGATGCCTATGTATGTCATATTATCAAATCTCTTGTCAGGAACTACATCTTTTGCACTCTCGTCGCAAACACGGGGTCGGACATGCCGCCCCAACGAACTATCCAGTCTTTAGATGTAAAAGCATGGGGGCCGAACGTAGATGTCGGTTTTTGCCACCGGTTTATCTGCCTTGTTCCATGCTTGTGATACCTGATATTTGAAGATAAAAATATTCAAAATCATTTAACTGTACAAATGTACGACGGTTAAGCATGAGTCCGTCCCTTCGGGACTCCTTAAGTTAGTGACATTGTGACATGGCATGTCCCTACTATACTATGATGGGTACATCCTTTAAGTGCGAGACATTGTGTCATGGATCCCAACGCAACGTATCTGCGACATAACGGGATGCCTACCATAGGTGATGGTCAGAGCTGGCGCACGGCAGGGGATTGCTGGACCTCGGGGGCAGCCGGCTGTGCCGGAGTGTCTACAGGCTGTGATGCTGCATTGGCTGCGGCAGGCTGAGCATTCGCCGTGGAGGGTTGTGCAGTTGTCGCGGTGGATGGACGGTTTATCGTGTCGGCTGGTACAGCAGTGGTGTCGGCTGGCACGGCTGGTGACACCTCTTCTTCCAAAACCTCCTCTATAGGCTCGCATTCCACTTCATCCACTGATTGCAGATGGTTGCTCTTGGCATAGTAGTAGCAGCCACCGATGGCAAGCAGCAGCGCAAGCAGCACGGCAAAGTAAAGTATAAGCTTGTTGCGCTTGTTGTTTTCGGGAGTTATCGGTTTGGAGAGTGTAGCCTCGTATTCGGCGAGGGCATCCTCGACTTGTTCGGTGGCATCGGTATCTATGGACTCAATGGCAGCTTCTTCTGCGGCTGTGGCGGCAGACTCTTTGCGTTCAAGGTCTGTTATTGCAGCTGTTTCGTTGTCTGAAGCATGCTGTGAGGGTGACTGTGTGAGTATCTTCTCCACAGCCTTGTCAGACATTTCGGATTTCGGAGCGGCTTCTTTGTCAGTGTCCGATACGGATGCTGAGCCGTCATGGCTGTCAGCAGGACAGTTTTCGCGGAGTGCTTTATTGAGATGGGTAGGGTAGCCGCAGCTGGGGCAGAAGATGGATTTATCGGAAATGCGGTGGCCGCATTCGTCGCAGGTTATGAGTGCCATATTTAGTATTTAATCGCCGCACGCCATCATCATGTGACGGCATGCGGCGATATGGATGGGTTAGTGTTAGCTTATTATATTACAGAGGTGATGTCAAGCAGATAGTTGTAGAAGCAGCTGATGATACCGAGGCCGAGGATGCCGGCTACTGTAATCCACAAGCCCAGACGCTCTGAACCGGCTGAGCGGAATGTGGGAATCACACAGTCATCATCGCTGATAAACATTGCCTTGACTACGAGCAGATAGTAATAGAGCGACACGATAGTGTTGATCAACGCGATAAGCACGAGGACGTATATCGCTATCGAACCCTGCGAGATGGCACTCGTAAAGATGAAGAATTTGCTGAAGAATCCGGCAAACGGAGGGATACCTGCGAGAGAGAACATGGCAAGCATCATCGCCACTGACAGTCGGGGATTAGTCTTATAGAGACCCTTGTAGCTGTCCATATCCACTTTGCCTGATGCGTTTTCGATGGCTTGTACGACACCGAAAGCTGCAAGGTTGCTGAATACATAGACGAGGATGTAGAACATCAGCGCCGCCGTACCCATGGCATCGTCGGCCATGATGCCGAGCATGATGTAACCGGCCTGTGATACAGATGAGAAAGCGAGGAATCGCTTCAGATTCTTCTGGCGGATGGCGAAGAGGTTACCCACGGTGATGGTCAGGATGATGAGTGCATAGAGCATCCATTCCCAAGCCTGGGCATAGACGGCTCCGAATACCTGTGTCAGGATGACCATGAAAGCGAAGGCTGCCGCACCCTTGGAAATCACCGAGAGGTAGGATGTCACTGAGGTAGGCGCACCCTGATATACATCGGCGGTCCAGAGGTGGAAGGGTACAAGCGAGAGCTTGAATCCGATGCCTGAGATTACAAAGGCGAGAGCCAGAGCCAGAAGTGCGCTGACAGTTCCGCCGGCTGCGATAGCTGTGGCTATATTTGAGAAATAGAGCGAGCCGGTCAGGCCGTAGACAAACGACAGACCCATCATGAATATAGCTGACGAGAAGATGGCGGTCAGGATATACTTGATGGCGGTCTCATGGCTTTCGTAGCGGTGCTTGTCAAATGCCACCATGGCTGCGAGGGGCAGAGAGGCGGTTTCCAGACCGATTACGAAGAGGAGGAAGTGGCGTGCTGAAATCATCAGATACATACCGAAGAGTGTGACGAGCAGCAGTTCGTAGAACTCTCCGCGGCGTATGGCTGTGGTCTCGTTGTTGGCCCATTTCATCGACTGGATGAGCACGATGAGCACACCCACGTTGAGTATGTTTTTGATGGCTACGATTACCGTGGATGATGTGTACATCCCGGCGAATGCGTCAATAGTGTCAGGCCACGGGGTGACAAAGCAAAGAGCTGTGAAACATGCGAACAGCACTGTGGCTACGAGGGGCAGCACGGCCTGTCCTTTGCGTGGCATGAAAGTGTCATAAAGGAATACCAGGAGGAAAACGACCAATACGCCGATTTCCTGCTTCATGGCTAAAAACTGTGAGTAATCCATTGCTAAGCTTCAGAGTAACTTAATGGGTTGTGGGAATTATTTCATGCCGAGCACCGCGAATATCTCGGGGCTGAACGTGAACTTAATCAAATCTACAAAGAAATTGGGGAAGCAGCCGATACCGGCAACGCATACGATCAGCGCGATGGTGGATGTGCGTTCCCACCACTCGGCATCGGTCAGTGTGCGGTGGTGGTCATCATATACCGGACCGAAGAGAAGCTTGCCTACCACACGGAGAATGTAGACGGCGGTGATGACGATAGAGCAGCATGCCACGATGGTAAACACGCGGTGGAACATGTCGGCATGCTCAAACGAGCCCACGAATATGGTCATTTCGGCTACGAAGCCGCTCAGACCGGGCAGACCGAGCGAAGCCATACCGGCTACCACATAGCATACGGCGAGATAGGGCATGATCTGCATCAAGCCGCCCATCTTGGTGATGTCACGTGTGTGTGTGCGTCCGTAAATCATACCGATAAGGGCGAAGAAGAGGGCTGTCATCAGACCGTGGCTGAGCATCTGCATGATGGCGCCTGTCATCGCTGTGGTGTTAAGCATCAGGATGGCGAAGAGCACGAGTCCGCAGTGGCTCACAGACGAGTATGCGTTGATATACTTGAGGTCGGTCTGCACACATGCGCTGAATGCACCGTAGACCACCGAGATACCTGTCAGGATGAGGAATATCCAGGCGAGTTCGGTAGCTGCCTCGGGCATCAGATAGATGGCCACGCGGAAGCAGCCGTAGCCGCCGAGTTTCATAAGCACGCCGGCATGGAGCATGGACACCGCGGTGGGCGCTGAAGCGTGACCGTCAGGGCTCCATGTATGGAAGGGGAACATGGCACCGAGGACACCGAACCCAACGAATGTCATCGGGAAGAGGAAATACTGCCAGCCCTTGTCGATGGAGCTGTTCTGTGCGATTTCAAGTATGTTCCATGTAAGGGGAGCGCCTTCGGGAGCCGAATGGTAATATATGCCTATCAGTCCGAGCATCAGGAATGCCGAACCGCCCATGAGCATGAGAGTCAGCTTCATGGCCGAGTAGTTCTTGTTGCCGCTGCCCCATACGCCGATCAGCAGGTACATGGGGATGAGTGCGACCTCATAGAACATGAACATCGTGAACAGGTCGATAGATATGAAGAATCCGAACACGCCTGTCGAGAGGAGCACGAGCCAGAGGAAGAATTCCTTGGGCAGCGGATTGATTTTCCATGAGGCGAACGATCCAGTCAGCAAGATGACTGACGAGAGGATGAGCATGGCGATGGATATGCCGTCGACGCCCACAGCAAGATTGATGTTGAGAGGAGCGAACCAGCTCCACGAACCGGTAAACAGCATCGGCGAATCGATGCCGGCTGCACGCATCTCAAGATAGTCGCACAGCACCCATATCGACAGGCCCAGCAGAGCGAGCGAACCTGTGACGGCAACCGCACGGATGGCTTTCATGCCACGGCAGAGGGCGAGGGCTCCGAGCATCACTACCGGGATAACCACGAAGTAGATGAGTATATTGGAAAACATAATGTGACTGTTATTTCACTTAATGATTGTGTCTGTTATAAAGAGCTTCAGAGATGATGGATAAGAGGGGAGATTACAACAGGCAGAGAGCCGTTATGCCTCCGAGAGCAAGCACTCCGATGAGATACCACCATACGTAGGTCTGGGCGTTGCCGCTCTGGAATCCGCGGATGGCATATGAGAGCTTGTTGGTCACGATGGCGAATCCGTCCATTGTACCGTCGATGATATGGCGGTCAAACCAGGCAATGGGTTTGCAGATGCCGTTGAAGATGATGCGCTTTGTGATGAACATGTAGAGTTCGTCCCAATAGAAACGGTGGTAGCACCAGTCCCACAGAGCAGGGAGAGCGCGTTTCATCTTTGAGGGCAGCGGGTTCTCCTTGCGGTACATCACTGTGGCAAGTATGATGGCGATGATGGCAACTGCAAGGCTCACTGAAGCCACTGTCCAGTCAAGGGCCTTGAGATTGGTGATGAATGAAACGCCTTCGGGGAACATCTCATGTCCGTTCCAGGTGACGAGGTTGCCCATCGGCACGAAGCCGGCCACGCAGGAGATAGCTGCAAGTATGACCAGAGGAAGTGTCATGGTCCAGGGCTGGTCATGGGGTGCGTGATGTCCTTCGCGCACTTTGTGTTCCTTCCACCAGAAAATGAGGTAGTAGAGACGGAACATGTAGAAGGCGGTCAGACCGGCAACGGCCGACATCCAGATGTACCAGAATGTGGAGTGACCCATGGTGGCCGTCAGAATCTCATCCTTGGAGAAGAAGCCGGCAAACGGTATGATACCTGCGATGGCCAGACAGCCTATGAGGAATGTGATGTGGGTTACGGGCATGTATTTGCGCAAACCGTGCATGTCGGTATAGTCGTTGGAGCCGATAGCGTGGATAAGCGCACCTGCACAGAGGAAGAGCAACGCCTTGAACATGGCGTGGGTGAACAGATGGAACATCGATGCCATGTAGCCGATGCCGTGGTGGAACTCGGGGCGGGCAACTCCGAGCGATACCATCATAAATGCTATCTGCGAGATGGTCGAGAACGCGAGCACACGCTTGATGTCAACCTGTGTGCAAGCAACCATAGCCGCATAGAAGGCTGTCAGGGCACCTACGACAGTGATTATCTCAAGCGAGGCTTCTTCCATCAGATAGAGAGGGAAGAGGCGAGCCACGAGATATACACCGGCTACCACCATGGTGGCGGCGTGGATGAGGGCCGACACAGGAGTCGGGCCTTCCATAGCGTCAGGCAGCCAGATGTGGAGGGGCATCATGGCCGATTTGCCCATGCCGCCCATGAAGATGAGCACCAGAGCCCATGTGAGCACCGATGCACCCATGAAGGTAGGGGCTGCACTGGTGGCGAAGATGTTCTTGATGTTTTCGGCAGTCTCAAGATTGACCTGATATGCGCCTGACACGAGCTGTGACGAGGTGAGGTCCATGAAATTGAAGGTGCCGGTATAGTAGCTGAGGGCAAGGATACCGATGAGGAAGCCGAGGTCGGCAAAACGAGTCACGATAAACGCCTTCTTGGCTGCGAGGACTGCCGAGGGCTTGCGGTAGTAGAATCCGATGAGGAGGTATGACGAAGCACCCACAAGCTCCCAGAAGATATACATCTGGAAGATATTGGTAGCTACGACAAGGCCGAGCATCGAGAAGCTGAAGAGCGACAGGAACGCATAGAAACGCTGGAAGCCCTTTTCCCACACGCCATGGTGGTCACGCATGTAGCCCATGCTGTAGAGATGCACCATAAACGAGATTGTGGTGATGACCACGAGCAGCAGGGCTGCGATGGGGTCAAGCAGGAATCCGAGACGGATTACCAGATTGTCGGTAAACGACAGCCAATCGACATTGAATACCACCCATTGCAGACGTGTATGGGCTTCGGCATCCACGAAGTCGGGGTTGCCGCTGAAAAAGTAAGTGAACGATACGATGTATGCGAGCACCATGGTGGTGCCCATCCCGAGGCAGCCGAGTGTGCCGGCCAGGCGATGGCTCATCTTGTTGCCGGCGAGGCCGAGCAACAGGAACATGAACAGCGGGATAAAGAGTATGAGTAACGGAAGTGTGATAGCCATGGCAGTGATCAGAATTTCATTTTGGTTAGGTCGCTGACATCGATATTCTTGTGGGCACGGTAGAGGTTGATGATGATTGCTATGGCCAGTGCTGTCTCAGCGGCAGCTATGGCTATGGCAAAGAGGGTGAACATCATGCCTTCGAGTTGTCCGGGAAAGAGATACCGGTTAAATATCACAAAGTTGATGTCAACGGCGTTGAGCATCAGTTCGATGGAAATCAGCATCGCAATCATGTTCTTGCGAGTGATGAATCCGTAGATGCCGCAGCAGAACATTACCAGCGTAGGCACCAGATAATATATCATTGAGATATCCATAATCTTAACTATATCGGAGTGTGTATGTGGTTAGACAATACTTATGATTACAGGTGGTATCAACGCTTGCGTGCCACCACTACGCCTCCTATTATACATGCAAGAAGCAATACGCTTATAGCCTCGAACGGCAGCAGATACTGTCCGGCTCCTGTGCCCATCATGGTCTCTCCGATGAGTTTCATCGAGGGGTTTTCCATGGCCGGTAGCTGTGTGGCCATCATGGCGCAGCGGCTGAAAAGCGCCGCACCGGTGATGCCGAGGGTCAGGACGGCGGCTACCGTGCCGAGCACGCGGCGGCGCGATGTCAGTCGGCGGCTGTTGTCGCCGGGGTGTGAGGTAAGCAAGATAGAGAATACAAACAGTACCACAATGCCGCCTGCATACACAGCTATCTGGACGGCTCCGAGAAACTCATAGTCGAGTTTGAAGTAGAGCACAGCTGCGGCAAAAAGCGTGAAGAGCAGATATGTCGCGGCTCGCAGTATTTTGCGCGTGGTTACGGTCAGTATTGAGAAGACGATGATTGCGATGATAATCATCCAGGATACGATGGTACTTCCTACTGATTCCATATAGAAATTAATTGACTTTAATGCTTATAACAGGGTATTATTTGTCGCCTTTGGCAGCTTCACGGGCGGCTTTGGCAGCCATCGCAGCCTTGATTTTGGCGAGTTTTTCGGGGTCATTGGCAGCTGCGGCAAGCGCTTTGGCCAGCGGATCCTGCTTGGGAGCCTCGGCGGCCTTTGGAGCAGCCTCGGCAGCCTGAGCACCCTTGGCGGCCTCTCGGGCGGCTTTGGCGGCCATCGCAGCCTTTATTTTGGCGAGCTTTTCGGGGTCGCCGGCGGCAGCGGCGAGAGCCTTGGCCAGCGGATCGTCGTTAGCCGGAGCGGCTGGAGCATTGGCGGCAGCGGCCTTCTTGGCCTCTGCGGCAGCTTTAGCTGCGGCCAGTTTGGCCTCGCGCTCGGCAAGGATTCGCTTTTTCTCTTCCTCTGTGGGTTCGGGCTCGGGAATATCGGGCAGATATTTGAGCTGTTTGACGAGTTTGTCACGGGTAAACACTGCCTGTTCGAAGTCGTTGCTGAACGCCAGTGCATTGGTCGGACAGTTGGTCACACACAGCTGGCAGAAAGTGCAGCTGCCGAGGTCGTAGTTATACCCTGCGAGATGCTTTTTCTTCTTGCCGTCCCATGTCTCTACGGTATCGATGTCAAGTTTGATGGTGCCGTTAGGACATACACGTTCGCAGGTGCCGCAAGCGATACACTTGTGGCGCCCTTCGGCGTCATACACTAACTCAAGGCATGCGCGGAAACGCTGCGGGACATGAAAAATCTCACGATTTTCGGGGTATCTTTCAGTAATCTTAGGGGTGACAAATTCTTTACCGGTCACTGACATGCCCTTGAGAAGGCTTGCCACGCCGGACCCTAATGATGAAAAATAGTCTTTAACACTACCCATAAATGTTATTGATGTTAATCGAGCTAAGGGGTTATGTTTGGTTTTAATTTTTATATTCGGTCAGTTATGTCGGTCAGGCGCGGTGCCTCGCAGAGGAGGGCAGCAGCTGACCCGGGGTGGTGACGCCTAACGTGCCTGGCCGCCGAGTATGTCGAGGAGTTCGGAGGTGATGGCTTGTTGGCGCAGTTTGTTGTATTCGAGCTGGAGCTCATCGAGGAGCTTCTTGGCGTTGTCATTAGCGCTTTGCATTGCCATGACTCGCGATGCTTGCTCGGAAGCACGGTTTTCGGTAAACACGTCCTGCAACACAGCCATGAGATACATGGGGAGCACGGCAGAGAAAATCGAAGCCGCATCCGGCTCAAAAAGGCAGGGACGGTTGGTGGCCTTGGTCTCTCCGGCGGCTTCAAAACTCTCCTGAAGGATGGGCAGAAGCTGCTGCTGGGTGAAATTCTGCCGGCTTACGCTCTTGAAGTGCATGTAGTGGAGCACCACACAGTCAAGCGACCCACGCAGAAACTCGTTTTTGAGGTAGTCCAGAAAATCCTTGACGCCGTCGCCTGTAGTGCGAGAGTCAAGACCCTCGCGTCTGACTACATGGAGATGTGCATCTTCAATTTTTTTGACAGCCTTGGCTATCTTTTCGCCCACAGGGTAGACCGTAACGTCGATGTCCTCGCCCCATTTCTGGCGGAAACCGCGCAGATGGTGTAAAAACTGCTTGAACAGATTGACGTTGTAGGCTCCGCACAGTCCGTCATCACTGCCGAGCACCACTATGCCGAGATGCTTTACCTCACGTTTCTCAAGGAGCGGAGAGGCAAATTGCGCGTCGGTGCTTAACAGATTGGCGATGATGGTCTCTATCTGGCCACGGAATGGCTGCAAGCGGCGCAAAGCCTGTTCGGCCTTGTGCATCTTGGCTGATGATATCATCTTCATGGCTCCGGTGATTTTCTCAGAGGAGGCCACAGAGCCGATGCGCCCTTTAAGTTCTCGCAGTGTTGCCATTATGACGGGTTAGTGAGTGTTTTGTTCTGTGGGTTATATGCTGAAAGTCGTATCTACACAATCTTTGTGGCTCAGGAGGCAAACTGGCCGGCTATGTCGGCAGCCGCCTGTGTGAGTTTCTCGGCACACTCGTCGGTGAGCTTCCCTGATGCCAGTACATCGAGCACATCGGCCTGGTATTTGGCATGGAGAAGCTGGAGGAGCTGTGTCTCAAATTCGTGCACCTTGTCGAGAGGCACTTTGTCAAGGAGACCCTTGGTGCCGCAGTAGATGACTGCGATTTCCTCTTCGACAGGCATCGGGTGGTACTGGGGCTGGATGAGGAGGCGTTCGTTCTTGCGGCCCTTGTCAATTACACGGGCGGTCACGGGGTCGATGTCGCCGCCGAACTTGGTGAATGACTCAAGTTCGCGGAACTGGGCCTGGTCAATCTTAAGCGTACCGGCCACTTTCTTCATCGACTTGATCTGGGCGTTGCCGCCGACACGTGACACTGAGATACCCACGTTGATGGCAGGGCGTATGCCTCGGTTGAAGAGGGCTGTCTCAAGGAATATCTGGCCGTCGGTGATAGAAATCACGTTGGTAGGGATATATGCCGACACGTCACCGGCCTGGGTCTCGATGATGGGGAGCGCTGTAAGCGAGCCACCGCCCTTGACTTTGGATTTGAGCACCTCGGGGAGGTCGTTCATCTGCTCGGCCACCTGCTGGTTGTCGATAATCTTGGCTGCGCGTTCGAGCAGACGTGAATGCAGATAGAAGATGTCGCCGGGATATGCTTCGCGTCCCGAGGGGCGCTTAAGGATAAGCGAAATTTCGCGGTATGCTACGGCCTGTTTTGACAGGTCATCGTAGATGATGAGAGCGTCGCGGCCGGTGTCACGGAAGTATTCACCGATGGCAACGCCGGCAAACGGGGCATAGTAGCGCATAGAAGCCGAGTCGCTTGCAGTGGCAGCCACAACTACGGTGTAGTCAAGTGCGCCGTATTTGCGGAGAGTCTCCACAAGTGATGCCACTGACGAAGCCTTCTGGCCGATGGCTACATAGATGCAGTAGACAGGCTTGCCGTCCTCGAAGTTCTTGCGCTGGTTGATGATGGTGTCTATGGCTATGGCAGTCTTGCCTATCTGGCGGTCGCCGATGATAAGCTCACGCTGTCCGCGGCCGATGGGCACCATGGAATCCACAGCTTTGATACCGGTCTGGAGGGGCTGGTTGACCGGCTGGCGGAATATGACACCCGGAGCTTTGCGCTCGAGAGGCATGTTGAGCAGCTCGCCCTGTATGGGGCCGCGGCCGTCGATAGGCTCGCCGAGCACATTGATAACGCGGCTGCACAGACCCTCGCCTACGGGTATAGAAGCAATCTCGCCGGTGCGCTTGACGCTCATGTTTTCGGTGACGGAGTTGACGCGGTCGAGCAGGATGACGCCGACGTTGCTTTCCTCGAGGTTGAGGGCCACCCCTTTGACACCGTTTTCAAATTCTACAAGCTCATTGGCGCATACATTGTCAAGACCGTAGACGTGAGCCACGCCGTCGCCCACTTCGAGCACACGGCCGGTTTCCTCAAATGTCACTTTGGAGTTGACATTTTCAAGCTGTTGCTTCAGAACTTCTGATATCTCGCTGGGATTGATCATTTTAAAGTATGGTTTGATAAGGGCGTCTGATGGGATTCCTTATGTTACTGTAATAAGTTAAGTTTCAACTGTTTCAGCTCGTTGGCTATGGAAGCGTCAAGTTTGTCGTTGTCGATTGCCACGGTGAAGCCGCCGATAATCGACGGGTCGACCACGCTGCTGTATTCCATAGTGCCGCCGGGGCCGATCTGCTGCTGTATGACGTCGGCTATACGCTTTTCGGTAGCCTTGTCGAGAGGGATGGCCGAGGTGACGGTCACCTGATGGATATTGTGGGCATGGCGGTATATGTCCAGATATGCGAGGGCTATGGAGTGGAGCATGGGCAGCCGCTTGTTGTCCGACAGCATCTGCAGGAAGTCGGCAAGCACTTTGTCGGGCTTGCTGAGACCGCATGCTGTGACGGCGAGCTGCTGCTTGGCACTGTCGGCCACAAACGGATTGGCCATGGTGGACTGCAGCGCGGGCTGTGCGGCAAAACTGGCGCACAGGGCGGTCATCAGACGGTACATTGTGTCGTCCTGACCTTTTTCAAGGGCAAACTTATAGAGAGCCTTGGCGTATCTGCGAGGTATTAGGCCGTCGTTCATATATAACCTTTGAGGGCGTTAATTTTTGGACCGGTTAGTTTTTAGTCTCGATATCTTTAAGGAGGGAGTCCACGAGCTGTTTCTGCGCCTTGGAGTCGGCCATCTGGTTTTTCACCACCTTGGTGGCGATGTCGAGGGCAAACTGTCCGACATCGTTGCGCAGCTGGCGTTCGGCCTCCTTACGTTCCTGTTCCATGGAGAGCTTGGCGGCATCCATGACTTTCTTGGCTTCCTTCTGAGCCTCGCTGCGTGCCTCGTCGATGATCTGTGTCTTCATCTTCTCGGCGTCGCGCAGCATGTCGGCCTGCTGTCGGCGAGCCTCTGCAAGCTGCTTGTCGGCAGCTTCACGGGCGTGGTCAAGCTGTTCCTTGGCACTCTGGGCATATTCGACGCCTTTGTCTATGAGATCGGCGCGTTTCTCAACTGAAGAGATGATGACGGGCCAGCCCCATTTCCAAAGGATGAAGAAAAGGATAGCGAATGCTATGAACATCCAGAATATCAATCCGAAGTCGGGCGTGAATAGTTCCATGAGTTACGATTAATTGAGAATAGGGGTGCCCATGCCAGGGCAGGAGGTGACTTGAGGTTGAGGATAGTAGTGGGAGGAGGAGAGATGTGCAGTCTCTCCGCGACTGATTAGAGGAAGAACGAGAGTATGCAGACGATAACAGCGAACAGAGCCACACCTTCGACGAGGGCTGCGATCACAATCATGTTGCTTCGGATGTCGCCTGCTGATTCGGGCTGGCGGGCTATAGCTTCCATGGCTGATGAACCGATTTTGCCGATACCTATACCGGCTGCGATAGCTGCGATTCCGGCGCCGATACATGCGCCAATACCGAGAAGACCTGAGATTGCTGCTGATAACATAATCTTAAAGTTTTTAGGTGAGTGTGTTTTATATTTTTATGGATTAATTTGCTTGGGGTTTAGGATGGGATTCATGCCCCTTGTCTTGTGCAAGGCTTATGAATATGGTCGAAAGCATCGTGAACACATATGCCTGGATGAAGCTGACGAGCACATCTATGAGCAGCATGAACACCGAGAACACCATGGAGAGGGCGGTGGTGCTGCCGAGCACCACGGGACCCATGGACGCGAATATGAAGATGAGCAGGGTCAGCACAAGCACTATCATATGGCCTCCCATCATGTTGGCGAACAGACGGACGGTCAGCGCGGCAGGTTTGGTGAAGATGCCGAATATCTCTATAACAGGCATGATGGGCAGCGGCGCTTTGAGCCATGTGGGTACCTCGGGCCAGAATATCTCCTTCCAATAGTGTTTGGTGGCGAAGATGTTGGTCACGAGGAATGTCAGTATCGAGAGCACGAGTGTCACCGCGATATTTCCGGTCAGGTTCGCACCGCCGGGGAATACCACTATGAGACCCATAAGGTTCATTATAAGGATGAAGAAGAACACTGTCAGCAGATAGGGGGCGAATTTCTTCGCCTTGTCGCCGAGAGTGGGCTTGATGACGCCGTCATACACAAACATGATGAGCAGCTCCATGAAGCCTATCATCTTCCTCGGGGCTTTGTGGCCCTGCTTCTTGTGCCAGCGTGCCACGGACAACACTGCCCAAAGGACCAGGAAGACGGTTATGAAGAGCGCGCAGACATTTTTGGTGATCGAGAAGTCCCATGGCTTGATTTCCTTGCCGTCGACTATCTCTATGACTTTGCCTTTGTGCTTGCTGTCTTTGCCGGCAATCTTGAATGTGGCGTTTCCGTCGACATATTCCTGACCGTGAGCGAGCCGTGACGATGAGAAGATGTGCAGTCCGTCAGTACCCCACACGATTATGGGGAGAGGTATGCGCAGATGATGGTTGAAAGGCACTTCCCAGCCGTAGCCGTCGCCGAGGTGGTCAAATATGATTTCCTTGGGGTTGATGGAGCTTTCCTCTTTCTCAACCTGCGCATCTACCATCTGGGCTATGCTTTCGTTGCCGGCAGTAGCTGTGGTGTCTGCTGCAGTCTCGGCCATAGAGCAGGGGGCGACCAGCAACAGGGCCGATACTGCGAGTACCAGTCTGATGGCTATATTTTTAGATTTGGCAGACATATGCTAAATGGCTTTGCTTTGTTAACACGGTTAATCTGATTGATGCAGACTTGCTAATAGACACATACGGAGATGACGTTGTTGTCAATATCCGCCATACCTCCCTGTATGGGGAGCTCACCATGGCCTTCGAGACCTTCATATCCGATGGTGCCGGCAGTGAGCGCGGCAATGAGGGTGGCGTGGTTGCGGAGGACTGTGAAGCGTCCGGCCTGCCCTGGGAGGTGCACGGCTGTAACTTCGCCTTCAAAGAGGATGTCCTCGGTGGATATTATCTTTAGTGTCATGTCGGTCAGTCTTGCGATCTGTAATGTATTGTCGTCAGTAGGGAGGAGCGGTTCACATGGCGGTGTTATCCTTCGACTTCGGCAAGCATCTTCTTGCCCTTGGCGATAGCCTCGTCGATGGTGCCGACGTTGAGGAACGCCTGTTCGGGATATTCGTCCATCTCGCCGCTGAGAATCATCTTGAAGCCGCGTATGGTCTCGTTGAGCGGCACCATGACGCCGGGAAGACCGGTGAACTGCTCGGCCACGAAGAACGGCTGCGACAGGAATCGCTGGGCGCGGCGTGCGCGTGACACCACGAGTTTGTCCTCGTCAGAGAGCTCATCGACACCGAGAATGGCGATGATGTCCTGAAGTTCGTTATATTTCTGGAGGAGCTGCTTGACAGCCTGAGCCACGTTGTAGTGCTCTTCACCGATGATGTTGGGGTCAAGGATACGCGATGTGGACTCCAGAGGGTCAACGGCCGGATAGATGCCAAGCTCGGCAATCTTACGGCTGAGCACCGTGGTAGCGTCAAGGAAGCTGAAGGTAGTGGCAGGTGCAGGGTCGGTCAAGTCATCGGCAGGGACATAGATGGCCTGTACGGATGTGATAGAACCGTTTTTGGTGGAGGTGATACGTTCCTGCAGCGCACCCATCTCCGATGCCAGAGTAGGCTGGTAACCTACGGCCGAGGGCATACGTCCGAGAAGAGCCGATACCTCAGAGCCGGCCTGGGTGAAACGGAATATATTGTCGATGAAGAGCAGGATTTCCTTGCCTCCGCCGTCCTGGTCACGGAACTGTTCGGCTACGGTAAGGCCTGAAAGCGCCACACGCAGACGTGCACCCGGCGGCTCGTTCATCTGACCGAACACGAGGGTGGCCTGGCTGTCGGCCACTTCTTTCATGTCTACGTCGGCAAGATTCCACTGGCCTTTTTCCATGCCTTCCTTGAATTTCTCGCCGTATTTCATGACGCCGCTCTCGATCATCTCGCGGAGCAGGTCGTTGCCTTCACGTGTACGCTCGCCGACACCGGTAAACACGGAGAAACCGTTGTGTCCCTTGGCGATGTTGTTGATAAGCTCCATGATCAACACCGTCTTGCCCACGCCGGCACCACCGAACAGACCGATTTTGCCGCCCTTGCTGTAGGGCTCGAGAAGGTCGATGACCTTGATACCGGTGTAGAGTATCTCGGTGCCTATGGTGAGGTCCTCAAAAGCCGGAGCCGGCTGGTGGATGGGACGCAGGTCGGTGCCCTTAAGAGCCGGAAGGCGGTCTATGGCCTCGCCGATGACATTGAGCAGACGTCCCTTGACCTGCTGCCCTGTGGGCACGGCTATGGGGCGCTCAAGATTGTCGACGCGCAGGCCTCGCTGAAGCCCGTCGGTACTTTCCATGGCCACACACCGGCAAGTGTCTTCTCCGATGTGCTGCTCAACTTCAAGGATGAGCTCGTGACCGTCAGGACGGTCGACTTTCAATGCCGTGTAGATGGCAGGAATCTCGTTGTCGTC
The DNA here is from genome assembly GCA_900539915.1 of uncultured Bacteroidales bacterium. Taxonomy (GTDB): domain Bacteria; phylum Bacteroidota; class Bacteroidia; order Bacteroidales; family Muribaculaceae; genus Amulumruptor. Next base: position 34,247 of record UQDU01000006.1, read on the forward strand.
ACCTTCGAAGATGACATCGACAACCGGTCCGATCACCTGGGCTATTTTTCCGAATTTGTCGCTCATAATATATTAGACGGGTTATTCAGGTTTATATGGGTTAGATTATGGTGAGAGTTGCAGGGTTGTTTAGAAGTGCCAGCCGTAGACGATGCAGAGCACCATGACTACGAGGTTGACGAGGTTGATGGGAAGCAGATATTTCCACTCGAGCGACAGGAGCTGGTCGATACGCAGACGAGGGAAGGTCCACTTGAACCATATGATTATGAATGAAAGTGCGATGGCTTTGCCTATGAACCATACTACCGAGGGGATGTAGTCCATCACGTGGTTGAAGCCGTCCCATCCGTTGATGTGGAAGGGCATCCAGCCACCGAAGAACATCAGCGCGGCCACGCCGGATACGATAAACAGGTTAAGGTACTCGGCCAGATAGAAGAAGCCGAAATGTATGCCGGAGTATTCAGTGTGGTAACCGGCAGTCAGCTCGCTCTCGGCTTCGGGAAGGTCAAACGGGCCACGGTTAGTCTCGGCGGTACCTGCGATGAGATAGATTACAAAGGCTATCACGGCAGGGATGTGTCCGGTGAAGATGAACCAGCCATTGGCTTGCGCGTTGACGATGTCGCCCACCGACATGGAACCTGCGAAGGCCACCATGGTCAGGATGCTCAGGCCTACGGAAAGCTCGTAGCTTACCATCTGCGCTCCGCTTCGGAGTGCACCGATAAGGGTGAACTTATTGTTGGACGACCATCCGGCGAGCAGTATGCCCAGCACACCGATAGACGAACATGCAATCAGGAAGAAGATGCCGATGTTGAAGTCTATGATCTGCAGACCGTTGCCCCACGGAAGCACGGCAAAACCGAGCATCGAGGCCAGAATCACCAGATATGGAGCCAGGGCGAAAAGGAATTTGTCAGTGTACTTGAGTGAAATCAGCTCCTTGATGAGTATCTTGAACATGTCGGCGACACTCTGAAGCAGACCCCACGGGCCTACACGGTTAGGACCGAGGCGGCACTGGAATGCAGCGCACACCTTGCGTTCAAACCATATATAGAACAAGGCCAGCAGCGAGTATGCCAGCAGAAGGCATACGGCTATGATGACGCACTCTACTGTCACAGCAGCCCAATGGGGCAGAAACTGCATCAGCAGCGAGTGGATAAATGCGGTCAGTTCCGAGAAATCTTGCATAATCGTTGATTATCTAACGGATGATGTGATGGTATAGTTGGTTTGTTGTGAAATTTTTTTGACGATTTAACGGTCCATGTCGGGAACGATGTAGTCAAGCGAGCCGCCGATGGTGATAAGGTCGGCGATTTTGGAGCCTTCGGTGAGATGGTCCACCACGGCAGCCAGCGGCAGACAGGGGGGAGCTATCTTCAGACGGTAGGGCGATGTGCCACCGTCGCTCTCGATATAGATGCCGAATGCGCCACGGCAGCCCTCGACGGTCTGATACCAGCGGCCTTCGGGCAGACGGAGCACTTTGGGCACCTTGGCCTGGATGTCGCCCTCGGGGATTTTGTCGATGAGCTGGGAGATGATGCGTGCGCTCTGTTCCATCTCGTCCATACGCACTTTGAATCGGGCCATGGAATCGCCCTCGGTGCGGATGACTTCGTCAAATTCTACCTCGTCATACACGGCATAGGGGGCAGTCTTGCGTATGTCGCATGCCCAGCCCGAACCGCGGCCCGAGGGACCTGTGATGGCCCATGATATAGCATCCTCACGGCTCAGCACACCCACGCCTTCCATGCGGTTACGTGTGATGACGTTGCCGGTAAAGAGCTTGTTGTATTCCTTGATATTCTTGGGCAGCACTTCAAGCAGAGCCTTCACATCCTTGACAAAGTCAGGATCGAGGTCAGCAATCACACCTCCTATGGTCTCATAGTTGAACGTCATGCGTGCGCCGCAGGTCTTGTCCATGATGTCAAGAATCTGCTCGCGGACACGCAGCGTGTAGAACAGCATCGTGGTAGCACCGAGGTCCATGCAGAATGTGCCGATGAAGAGGCAGTGGCTTGCGATGCGTGACAGCTCGTCCATGATGACACGAATCACCTGTGCGCGGCGCGGCACCTCGATATTCGCGGCCTTTTCGATACACATGCAGAGGCAGTGGTGGTAGGGGTGGGCCGAGAAGTAGTCCAGACGGTCCATGAAGTGAAGTGTCTGGAAGTATGTGTCCATCTCGCAGATTTTTTCAACTCCGCGGTGGATGTAGCCCATGTAGACATCGATTTTCTTGATGGTCTCACCGTCGACAGCCGTGCGGAAACGAAGCACACCGTGGGTGGCAGGGTGCTGCGGGCCTATGTTGACTACGAAATCATTTTCAGCGAATACACGCTTTTCCTCCTTGACTATATTGCCGTTGGCATCCTCGACGTACATCTGTGTGAAATCGCTCTGGCGTTCACTCTCCAGGGGTACGGGATTGACATTGGGGTCCATGTCATAATCCTTGCGCAGGGGGAAGCCTTTCCAGTCGATGCTGAGGAAGAGGCGGCGCATGTCGGGGTTGCCGATGAAGATTATGCCGAAAAAGTCATACACTTCACGCTCGTAGATGCAGCCGATGGCATAAAGGTCGCTGATGGAGTGTATATAAGGTGTCTCGCGGTCGCCGGTAGCTATGACTTTGACCGCGATATGTGTGTTATGCTTTGTGCTGTCAAGGTAGTATATGCAGCCGAGACTGTCTTTCCAGTCCATGCCGACTATGGTCACCAGATAGTCAAATGCCAATTCTGCATCATCGCGCAGCGTCTTGGCCAGCTCATGCCACTTGGCATCGGGGATGGTGATGGTCAGAGTGTCGGCTTCTTCAAATGATGCTTCCGGAAACAGCTTGGCTATTTTTTCCTGAATATTTGCCATATATTAATATATAAGGTGTAGGAATGAAAAAACGGTATCGTTATTTAGCGTCGTCGATGCCCTGGATGGGGTGAGATTTAAGGAATTCCTCCTGCTTCTGCTGGCGGTTGACTCCGCCGAAGAATTTCTCGACTTTGATTTTGCGCGAGAGCTGCATGATGCCGTAGATCATGGCTTCTGGACGGGGAGGACAGCCGGGGACAAACACGTCGACGGGTATGATGTCCTCTATGCCCATGGCTACGTGGTAGCTCTTGCGGAACGGGCCTCCGGAGATGGCGCATCCGCCACAGGCTATGACATACTTGGGCTCGGCGAGCTGGTCATAGAGGCGGCGCAATACGGGAGCCATACGGTGCACGATGGTGCCGGCGACCATGATGAAGTCAGCCTGACGAGGCGAGGCTCGCGCTACTTCCCAGCCGAAACGCGCCATATCGAAACGCGCTGCTCCGAGCGACACAAATTCTATGCCGCAGCAACTGGTGGCGAAGGTGAGCGGCCAGATAGAGTTCGAACGCCCCCAGTTGATGAGATGGTCAAGAGAACCTATGATTACGTTGGTGCCGGAATCCTGAAGTTCCTTGACCAGCTTCTCGATATATTCATTGTCTTTCCATGCGTCATAAGGCATGGACTTTGTGGTTACTTCCATTCAAGAGCTCCTTTCCGCCAGGCATATACGAGGCCCAGCACTAAAACAGAGAAAAATATTGCAATGCTCAACAGCCCGTCAGCGCCGAGTTCCTTGACTCTCACCGCCCAGGGAAACAGGAATACGGTTTCGACGTCAAACATGAGGAACAGGATGGCAAACAGGTAATAGCCCACCTTGAACTGGGCCATGCTTTCGCCACGTGTCGGGATGCCACATTCGTAGGCTTCCCCTTTCTGGGGGTTGAAGGAGCGAGGAGAAATCAGTCCGGCCAGCCATAGCGCCAGTGCTACAAGACCTATGCCCGTGCAGGCCGCCGTAAAAGCCAATGCTGAATTGGAAATAGTCGCTAATGTAAGCATATCGGATGTTAATGATTCTATTTACTTTCTCAAGTCGGTATATATTGTCTCCGCCGCACTGCGGTAACAACATTATCTCTGCAAATGTAACGATTTTATCTCAATTTAGATATCAAAAAGTATGTAAAAATTTTCGGCATTTACGATGAAACAAGGACTTTGGAACATATGTCGTCATTTATGTGCCTGATGGCCGGAAAACATGCTGCAATCTGCTGAATGTCAAATATCCTGTCAACCGTCACGGGTGGTGACGTATTGACAGGATATTTGCCTTATCGGTTATAAACCGGAAGTTTTTCAGTCGGCTTCAATATCGCGGACGCGGAGTTTGTCGCCTGTTTCGTCGGCGATGCTGCGGAAGTAGCGCGGATCGTCATATCCGCCGAATTTCGGTGATGCCGGCATGCCGTCGGGCGTGCGTGCGAATTGTCCGTTGCCGTCTTCCTTCTTTATGTTGAAGTCAAGATATTTGACCAGGAGGTATTCGCCGAGGCTGCGGTACTCCTTGATGTAGCGGTCGGTGGCGGCGATGGTGTAGTCGTTGAGCATGTCGGCAGCCTGAGGAGTGGGGAGCGACGCGATGGTGGTGCGCAGCGAGTCGGTGTCGGCTGCCAGACGCTTCTCTATGGAGCTCTGCACCCTGCGTATGTCGGGAATCATCTGTGAGTAGCGGTAGTATGCCTGGTTTGCCACGAAATTGTTGACCCAGAAGCTGGAGTCCCAGGAGATGTTGTAGAGGTCGCCGTTGCCGGGCTGGAATCCGCGCGGTATGCGTGTGACGCTGCTGAACACGGGGATGTAGACGTTGGTGTTGGCGTCATCGCATCCAAACCACAGTATCCCCTTCATGGCCTCGGGGTGGTTGCGGTTCATCTGTGCGACGAGGGAGAAACCTGTCTGCTGGGTGGCTATGGCGCGTTCGTGGACATATTTGACGCTGTCGACTTCAAATTCCATCGGTCGGGCGCGGTAGGGGACTTTATAGGGACCTGCGCCTATGTCGGTGGTCATGTCAAACGGAGTGCCCTCAAAATGGTCGCGCATCATCCATTTCATGTCGTCGACGCTCAGGGGCTTGTCGGGCTTGACCCAGAGCGGAAGCACCTCTCCCTTGCCTTCGTTGATCCACGGCAGGTAGCGGTCCATGCCTGAGGCGAATTTGTTGTAGAATGCCCATACCCTTGCCTCGCATCCGCGCAGTGCGCCGAAGTCGGCCGGAGCATAGGCCTTGGAGAAGCTGAAGTCCTCGTCTTTGCCGTTGAAATATCCCTGCTTGCGTGCGAATGTTATCACGTCAGGCGAATATATGCAGTTTTCCATGTCGTTGAGCGGAAAGCGGTGGATGCGTGAATGGTTGGCGTGGGCCGCTATGTAGCCGTCAGGCACTTTCATTGCCACCCATACGGCTCCCTTGCTTTTGCCGCCTTTGCCCACCATCTCCATGATCCATGCCTCGTCGGGGTCTGCGATGGTGAACGATTCGCCCTCGGAGCAGTATCCGTATTCCTTGACAAGGTCGGTCATGGTCTTGATGGCCTCCCGGGCGTTTTTCGACCGCTCGAGTGCTATATATATAAGGGACCCGTAGTCGATGAGGCCGGTGGAGTCAGCCAGTTCGTGGCGTCCGCCGAAAGTGCTCTCGACGATGGTGAGGCCGTGGCGGTTCATATTGCCCACGGTCGAATATGTGTGTGACGGCTGGGGTATCTCTCCTATGTGGCGGCCGGTGTCCCATTCGGTGACTTTGCGCATCGTCCCCTTGGGATGGTCGGCCTCAGGGGAGCTGTACAGCTCGCCGTAGAGCGTGTGGCTGTCGGCGGCATATGTGGCTATGACGCTTCCGTCGGTAGTGGCGCCGCCTGTGGCTATGAGGCTTGTGCATGCAAGCGCAGACGCTACACTGCCAGCAGCCATGACTGCCAGTGCGCCCAGAAATCGAGTGTGTTGATTCATATACGGTAAGAAGTGTGATAGTGTGTGTGATTGTGCATTTAATGTGGGTCTCTGCCCTCTGTATTATGCAAAATTACTAAATAAATCGTATTTTTGCGGTATCTCATCCGTAATATTATCGTATGAAATCGTTTCAGGTCATTTTTGTGATGCTGGTTGTGGCGGCCTCGTCAATGCGTGCCGCCTCCCAGGTGTCGTCGTCGCCGATGGTCCGATGGGGCGAAGAACAGGCCGACACCGTCAAATTATCGTCGGTATATAAAACTCTTGGGGCGTCAGATGACATGGACAAGGGTAGGCTGACGCTGCTTGCAGCCCGTCAGTTCCTGGGGGTGCCTTATGTGGGAGGTACGCTTGAATCCCCTCTGGAGATGCTGACAGTCAATACTTCCGGACTTGACTGCACCACGCTTGTCGAACTGAGCATGGCGCTCGCGAAGTCTGTGGCCGAAGGGGAGGCTGATTGGCGCGATGCGCTGTATGACCTGCGTGACATGAGGTATCGCGGCGGAGTGGTCGACGGATATGCCTCGCGTCTCCATTACATATCTGACTGGATTACTGACAATACCTATCGCAAAAATATCAGGGAGGTCACATCGGATGCTCCCCGGGCCAAGTCTCAGCTCTCGTCGGTCAACTTCATGACGACACACCGCGACAAGTATCCGCAGCTTGCCGATTCGGCCACCTATGCCCGGATAAAGGACAGCGAACGGGTGTTGCATCGGGCCAAAAGCTATTTCATACCTAAAACGGCTGTGTCATCGCGCGATGTGAGGGACTTCCTGGCTGACGGCGATGTGGTGTTCATAACCACATCCATCGAGGGTCTTGATGTGTCACACGCCGGCGTCATATTCAAGGACGAGAAGGGTGTGCCGCATATGCTGCATGCCTCAACGACAGCCGGAAAGGTCATAGAAGACCCTGTGTCTCTCGCCGACTATCTTGCCCGGCAGAAAAAAGCTACCGGCATACGCATAGTGCGTCTGAGATGACAGAAGGATTTTTGAGCATAAATTATTGTTACTCATGTAAAAAAATGCTACTTTTGCACATGCCTTATGTTCTGAAATCTCAGACTTTCAGAGAGTGAAGCATTAACTATCTGCATGCATATCAACCTTTTATTTCATATAACGTAACTTTATGGATATTTCACACATCGAGCACATCGGTATCGCTGTGCCAAGCCTTGACGAGGCTATCCCGTTTTACGAGAACATGCTCGGCCTTAAATGTACAGCCATCGAAGAAGTAGCTGACCAGAAAGTAAAGACCGCATTTTTCAAGGTCGGTCAGACCAAGATAGAGCTTCTTGAGGGTACCGCTCCCGAAAGCGCGATTTCAAAATTCATAGCCAACAATGGAGGCCGCGGAGGCATCCAGCATGTGGCATTCGCTATCGAGGATGGCGTAGCCAACGCGCTTGCCGAGGTAGAAGAGAAGGGCGGCCGTCTAATTGACAAAGCTCCACGCAAGGGCGCCGAAGGTCTCAACATCGCATTCCTGCACCCCAAATCGACTTGCGGAACTCTCATAGAGCTTTGCGAAGACCCCAACAAGAAGTAATTTTAATCCATCCACTACATTACTCTGAAATGAGCAACCAGTTAGAAAAAGTAAAAGAACTCATCGCTCTCCGCGCAGAAGCCCGTCTCGGCGGCGGCGAGAAGGCCATTCAGAAGCAGCACGACAAAGGCAAATACACTGCACGTGAGCGCATCGCCCAGCTGCTTGACGAAGGCTCGTTTGAAGAAATAGATATGTTCGTGCGCCACCGTTGCACCAACTTCGGACAGGAGAAGAAGAGCTATCTCGGCGATGGCGTAGTGACGGGTTACGGTACTATCGAAGGCCGTCTGGTATATGTCTTCGCACAGGATTTCACCGTATTCGGCGGCTCTCTGAGCGAGACCATGGCACTCAAGATATGCAAAATCATGGATATGGCCATGAAGATGGGCGCTCCTGTCATCGGTCTTAACGACTCGGGCGGTGCGCGTATCCAGGAGGGCATCAACGCTCTCGCAGGATATGCCGAGATATTCCAGCGCAACATCATGGCTTCGGGTGTCATCCCCCAGATTTCAGGTATCCTCGGTCCGTGTGCCGGCGGTGCGGTATATTCTCCGGCGTTGACCGACTTCACCATCATGACCAAGGGCATCAGCTATATGTTCCTGACAGGCCCCAAGGTGGTAAAGACAGTGACCGGCGAGGATGTCACACAGGAAGCTCTCGGTGGCGCGGAAGTGCATGCTTGCAAGAGCGGCGTGGCCCACTTTGCCGCTGAGGACGGCGAGGAGACCCTCAAGATTATCCGCAAGCTCTTCAGCTACATACCCCAGAACAATCTGGAGGAGCCCCCGTTGGTAGAATGTACCGACCCCATAGACCGTCTGGAGGACTCACTCAACGACATCGTGCCTGATTCGGCTACCCGTCCCTATGACATGTATGAGGTTATCGGTGCCATCATCGACAACGGCGAATTCCTTGAAATCCAGTCGGGTTACGCTAAGAACATCATCATCGGTTTCGCCCGCTTCAACGGACAGGCCGTGGGTATCGTGGCCAACCAGCCTAAGTTCCTCGCCGGCGTGCTTGACAGCAACGCTTCGCGCAAGGCTGCACGTTTCGTGCGTTTCTGCGACGCATTCAACATACCTCTGGTGACCCTCGTTGACGTACCGGGCTTCCTCCCCGGCACCGGTCAGGAATACAATGCTGTGATTCTCCACGGAGCCAAGCTGCTCTATGCCTACGGCGAGGCCACAGTGCCCAAGGTCACAGTCACACTCCGCAAGAGCTACGGCGGCAGCCATATCGTGATGAGCTGCAAGCAGCTCCGTGGCGATATGAACTATGCATGGCCTACTGCCGAAATCGCCGTTATGGGCGGTGCAGGTGCCGTAGAAGTGCTCTATGCCCGTGAGGCCAAGGAAAGCGAAGATCCCAAGAAGGTCCTCGCAGAGAAGGAAGCTGAATACAACAAGCTGTTCTGCAACCCCTACAATGCCGCCAAGTACGGATACATTGACGATGTCATCGAACCGCGCAATACACGTTTCCGTATCATCCGTGCTCTCCAGCAGCTTGCTACCAAGAAGGTGGTCAATCCGGCCAAGAAACACGGTAACATACCCCTTTAATATTCATATCTATACACATATCGTCAATCAGTATGAAACAACGACTAATGCTCCTTGCCATCGCCGTATGTGTATGCGCCGGCGTCGTTTCCGCCCAGGGACGTCGCGGACTGCGCATCAATGAGGTCATGGTCAAGAATGAGTCAAGCGTCATAGATGATTACGGTCGGCATGCAGCCTGGATAGAGCTCTTCAACTCGACATTCGGACCGTTGGAGATTTCAAGCGTCTATCTGACCAACGACCGTAATAATCCCACGATGTACCCTGTACCTCTTGGTGATGTAAATACACGTATCCCCAAGCGTCAGCACGTGATATTCTGGGCTGACGGCATGCCTAATGACGGCACTTTCCATACGAATTTCGTCCTTATCCCCGGCGTTGACAACTGGATTGGCCTCTATGATGCCGACGGCAAGACCCTCATCGATGAGGTGACCATCCCGGCCACTCTGCCGTTTGATGCCTCATATGCACGCAAGGTCGACGGAGTCGGCGCGGATAATGACGCTTCGGCGTGGGAGGTACGTGACGGCAGCACATCGTCGCTCTACATCACTCCGAGCAGCAACAATATCATCAAGGACACCAATAACAAGGTGGCTAATTTCAAGGAACTTGATGAATCAGGCGGCGGCATGACCATCATGGCCATGTGCATCGTGTTCTCGGCCCTTCTCGTGCTCTGCATCAGCTTCTACATCATCAACAAGATTTCAGCAGCCATATCCAAGAGCAACAAGGCCAAGACCGTGGGTCTCAATCTCAAAGAGCTCTCACGTGATGAGCGTCCTGACCATGACACCGGCGAGGAAATCGCAGCCATCGCCATGGCACTCCATGAACATCTCGACGCACATGACCGCGAGAACACAGTGCTCACCATCAATAAGGTGAAGCGTGCCTACTCTCCCTGGAGTTCCAAGATTTATACGCTCCGTGAGACACCCAACGTACACCGTTGAAACCATTCTTATTAATCATCCGATAATCAACAACTGTCAATGAAAGAATACAAATATAAAATCAACGGCAACACCTACAAGGTGTCAGTCGGGGATATTGACAACAACCTTGCAGAGGTTGAGGTCAACGGCACACCTTACCGTGTGGAGATCGAGGCTCAGAAGAAGCCTGTCACAGTCATCAACACACCGCGTCCTACCGCAGCTCCTCGTACACAGACCGGTGGAAAGGTGATTTCAAAAGCTCCGGTTGCCGCAGGTTCATATCAGGTGACCGCTCCGCTGCCCGGCACTGTGCTTAACATCGTCAAGAAAGTGGGCGATGAAGTCAAGGCGTCCGAGACAGTCCTCATCCTTGAGGCCATGAAGATGGAAAACGCTATCCATGCGGGTCGCGACGGCAAGATTGCTTCAATCAATGTCAATGCCGGCGATTCTGTGCTTGAGGGCACAGTCCTGTTTGTGATAGCCTGATGTCACTGACACATATATACACAATAGATTCATCTGCAAGTAAATAAAAGATATGTCATTCAGTGATTTCTTAATACAAAACCTTCAGCAGTTCTGGCATTTGACCGGCTTCTACAATGCCACCTGGGAGCATTTCGTGATGCTCGCTGTGGGTCTGTTCTTCATATGGCTTGCCATCAAGAAGGACTTCGAGCCCATGCTGCTGGTGCCTATAGGCTTCGGTATGCTTATAGGCAACATACCTTTCAACGGCGAGGCCGGACTGGAAATAGGTATCTACGAACAGGGTTCGGTGCTTAATATCCTTTACAATGGTGTTAGTGCCGGCTGGTATCCGCCTCTGATTTTCCTCGGCATCGGTGCGATGACCGATTTCACGGCTCTGATAGCCAACCCCAAGCTGATGCTTGTGGGCGCGGCTGCCCAGTTTGGCATTTTCGGTGCCTACATGGTGGCTCTGCTTCTCGGTTTTGCTCCCGACCAGGCAGGTGCTATCGCCATCATCGGTGGTGCCGACGGTCCTACGGCCATCTTCCTATCGTCGAAACTCGCTCCCAACCTGATGGGTGCCATAGCCGTGTCGGCTTATTCGTACATGGCTCTTGTGCCTGTGATACAGCCTCCTATCATGAAGCTGCTCACCACCAAGCACGAGCGTCTGATTAAGATGAAGCCTGCGCGTGCCGTCTCACAGAACGAGAAAATCATATTCCCGATTGTAGGTCTGCTTCTGACATGCTTCGTGGTGCCTTCAGGTATCCCTCTGCTCGGCATGCTCTTCTTCGGCAACCTGCTGCGTGAGTGCGGGGTGACCACCCGTCTGGCCAAGACAGCAAGCAATGCCCTGACTGATATCGTCACGATACTTCTCGGCATGACAGTGGGTGCTTCAACCCAGGCATCTGAGTTCCTGACCACCCAGACTATCGGCATCTTCGCCCTCGGTTTCATGGCGTTTATCATCGCTTCGGCATCGGGTGTGATGTTTGTCAAGCTGTTTAACCTTTTCTTGCCGCAGGCTAAGAAAATCAATCCGCTTATCGGTAACGCCGGCGTTTCGGCCGTGCCGATGTCAGCCCGAATATCTAACAACCTCGGATTACAGTATGATCCGTCCAACTACCTGCTGATGCACGCCATGGGCCCGAATGTGGCTGGCGTGATTGGCTCGGCAGTGGCCGCTGGCGTGCTTCTTGGCTTCCTCGCCTGATCCGAAACCTTGATATAAGTAATAATCCGCCGGAAAAGCCAGCCTGAAAGAGTTTGGTCAGTCTTTCCGGCGGATTTCTTATTTATCTTCTCCCAATCTTTTTTACAGGAAAAATTCTACAAACTACCCACCATATAACGTAGCAGTGACATAGCTGTCATGCGTCAACGGACGATTGTATTGACCTCTGAGGAAAATTTTAGCAACCACTTAGAACCATATCACTGCTAATGCGTTATAAAATGTGAAAGGCATTTGAGCCTGCATTGCTCACTTATCTTCATAGACCCGCGCAGACTCATTAATCACATACCATTTAGATAAATTTCTAAGCATCTGATGATAACAAAAGAAGTAATTGACAGCATATACAGGCAGTACAGTTCAAGGCCGTCGAACCCTGACACATTGAATTTGGGGCTATTGTTTCAATACGCTATAGAGAACCATGCCATATTTGTCGATGACGGCAACCTTGTCATTGACAGCGTGAGTCCTGACAGCCCATTTCACTCCATACCGCTCAGCAACATACATGAGATAGTGGAATTTGAAAATTCCATAGCTGTGGTGCTTCATTCCTCTATAATATTCCTCAACAAGCATGATGATGCCGTGCACGTGCACCTGCGCATGCAGAAACCATCATTGCTTGACCGGGCCAAGGAGAAGATACGCCGCCATCAGTAGGATGGCGTGTACAGACACACGCATTCATCACATTGCTCCTTTCATCCCTTACCTGTCGATTGCACGGCCCTCATAGGCCGAAATAATATATTTATTCATCATACTTACCGGCCTCCCCGTTATGAGAGACATGATATTCAACCGCACTCTGCGTCTGATCGGACGTAAGGCATTTACACGATTAAATGAAGTCAAGGTCATAATATTCGGCATAGGAGGTGTCGGAAGCTGGACGGCTGAAGCATTGGCCCGTTCAGGCGTGTCACACATCACCATAGTCGATGCCGACAGGGTAGCGGTGAGCAATATCAACAGGCAGCTCCCGGCTTTGATGTCGACCGTCAATAATGCCAAGGTTGAGATTATGGGGCAGAGGATGCTGGATATGGATCCGCGTATAGCAGTCAAGTGCATGGAGATGCGTTATGATGCTGATACTGCGTCGCATTTTGACCTTGACAGTTACGATTATGTGATAGATTGCATAGATTCACTCGCTGACAAGGCTTTGCTTATCAATAATGCCACCCGTTCGTCGGCTACGGTGTACTCCTCTATGGGTGCTGCGTTGAAGCTTGATCCGTCACGTATCAGGGTGGCGTCAGACATCTCAAAAGTGCAGGGATGCAAACTTGCTGCCGCTTTGCGCCATAAATTCAAAAAGATAGGGGAGTACCCTGCTCATAAGTTCAAGTGCGTGTATTCGGATGAGGTGCTTCCCAACCATGACGATGCCCCCGATGATGAGACAGGAGGCATGACCTTCGGCAAAGTGGTCACCAATGGAGCCATATGCCACATCACGGCTATTTTCGGACTCACTCTTGCCTCGCTTGTCATCAATGATGTGGTGGATAAGTGCCGTCAGGAGGAAGCCTCAGAGGCTGATGAGGACGATGAGTAGCCGTTTGCTGTAATTGCGTGTCTTTTTGTTGGGAAAAACGGGATAAAAGCATTAAATTTGCACATGATTTAATGTCCTGTTAAATCAAAATGTACTGATAACAGCAAATAAAGCCAACTAATGTCACTTATCATCCCACGCAAATACAAACAGAAACTTCTGGCTGAAACCACTGAGGTGGCTATCAAATCAATCAAAGATGCTTTTCAGATCAAGCTTGCCGAAGCTCTGAATCTGAGGCGCGTGACAGCTCCGTTGTTTGTGCTGTCAGGCACAGGTCTCAATGACAACCTTAACGGTGTGGAACAGCCGGTATCGTTTAATATCGCATGTATGGGCGGACGGAAGGCTGAGGTGGTACACTCGCTGGCCAAATGGAAGAGGACCAAGCTGGCCGCCTATGACATAGCTCCGGGCTACGGCCTTTATACCGACATGAACGCTATCCGCACCAGCGAGGATCTTGACAACCTCCACTCGCTCTATGTGGACCAGTGGGACTGGGAACAGACCATACGCCCCGAAGACCGCAACCTTGACTACCTCAAAGCTACCGTTAAGAGGATATATAATGCGGTGCGTGAGGTGGAGATGATGATATACAAGCAGTTTCCCCACATCACTCCTCAACTGCCTGAGAATCTCAAATTCATACACACCGAAGAACTTCTGCGTGAATATCCCAATCTCAGCGCGAAAGACCGTGAAACCGAGGCCGCACGTAAATATGGTGCCATATTCCTTATCGGTATAGGTGCCGCCTTGTCAAGCGGTGAGCCGCATGACGGTCGTTCGCCTGACTATGATGACTGGATTACCCCCAACAGTGACGGATATACGGGGCTTAACGGCGACCTGATATTGTGGAACCCTATACTGGAGACCGGCTTCGAACTGTCGTCGATGGGTATCCGTGTCGACAGCGAATCACTCAAGCAGCAGCTGTCGATAAGGAATGCCGAGGACAGGCTCGCACTCAATTTCCATAAATCGCTTGTAGGGGGTGAACTGCCGGCATCAATGGGCGGAGGCATAGGTCAGAGCCGTCTGTGTATGTTCCTGTTGCAGAAAGCCCATATCGGCGAGGTGCAGGCATCCATATGGCCCGAAGATCAGATCAAGGCATGTAAAGAGGCCGGCATCGAGCTGATCTGACAGTCTCGGAAGTCACCGCAAATCATCATCAATCGCAGTTAGCGTTAGTCAATAAACGTTAATTGCGATTGATTTTATTTAATTAATGTGTTATAAGGATATATTGTGGCTAAATTTGTCGTGATTATCCTGTTCATTGCGGTAACACTACAGATATACATATGGATAACATACTGACACATCTGACCCAGACCCAGGCTGCCAAATACGGTGACCGCAGGGCTATAGGATTTTACACTGCTGAAGGCGGGATTCATGAGTCCCTCGGTTGGACCCGGCTGGCCGATACCGTGGCCTGTCTGGCTGCAGGTATGCTCCGACTTAAGGTAGATGTGCAGGAGTGTATAGCCGTGTTCTCTGAAAACATGCCCGAGGTGGTGATGACCGACCTCGCTGCATACATGATACGCGGCATTCCGGTGTCAATCTATGCGACGAGTAGCCACGACCAGGTGAAGTATATCGTGGATGATGCCAAAGCGACCATATTGTTTGTGGGTGACGAAGCCCAGTACAGGCTTGCTCTCCGCATAGCCGATGAGTGTATGAGCATCCGGCAGATAGTGCGTTACGGCACTATACCCCGTAGCCAGCATGACGCATGTTCCATATCGTTTGATGAGCTTCTCAATATCGGCCGCATGGCGTCTACGGAAGTGGCCGATGAGGTCAACGCACGCAGCGCGTCTGCCACAGCAGACGATATAGCCACTCTGATATATACATCAGGTACTACGGGAGAGCCTAAAGGCGCCATATTGCCTCACTCGTGCTTTAACGCAGCACTGACAATACACAAGGAACGTCTGACTACGCTCAGCGAAGATGACACATCGCTCTGTTTCCTGCCTTTGAGCCATATTTTTGAGAAGGCATGGACGTATTTCTGCCTTTACCGGGGCATGTATGTGACCATCAACCATGACCCCAAGGAGATTCAGAAAGCAATACGTGCGGTGCGTCCTACCTGCATGTGCAGTGTGCCCCGATTCTGGGAGAAGGCCTATCTCGCCATAGAGGAGCAGATATTGAAGATGCCGCCTCTCAAGCGTAAGCTGGTGATGCACGCACTCAAGACCGGCCATAAGCGTAACCTTGACTATGTGCGTCTCGGGCGTAGGGTGCCGGCTCTGCTTGAAAGCCGCTACAAGTTTTTTGACAAGCGCATTTTTGGTCCGGTACGCAAGGCCATAGGCATAGACCACGGCAATATCTTCCCTACGGCCGGAGCTCCGTTGTCTCCGTCGATTGTGTCGTTTTTCCACAGCATGGGGCTTAATATCGTCATCGGTTACGGGCTGTCTGAAACCACTGCCACGGTGACATGTTTCCCTGAAGTGGGATATATCATAGGCTCTGTAGGCACTGTCATGCCGGAGGTCGAGGTGAAGATAGGTGCTGAAAACGAGATTCTTGTCAAGGGACCTACGGTGATGCGCGGCTATCTCAACAAACCGCAGGCGACAGCCGAGGCGTTTACGTCCGACGGATGGTTCCGCACGGGAGATGCCGGCCATTTTGACGCTGCCGGCGCACTCGTGCTGACTGACCGCATCAAGGATCTCTTCAAGACGAGCAACGGCAAGTACATAGCTCCGCAGGTGCTTGAAAGCCGTCTTGTCCAGGACCGTTACATAGACCAGGTAGTGGTCATCGGCGACCGCCGCAAGTATGTGACGGCCATCATCATACCGGCTTTCGATGCCTTGAAGGAGTATGCCCGTCAGAAGCATATTCAGTATAAGAATCTGGAAGAACTGGTCAAGAACGTGGATATACGTCACATGATAGGTGCACGTATAGAGCGCTTGCAGCAGGGACTGCCCGGATTTGAACGCATCAAGAAGTTCACGCTTCTGCCCGAGGCCTTCACCATGGAGCGCGGTGAGCTGACAAATACCCTCAAGATAAAGCGTCCGGTCATCAATGCGCGTTACGCACATGAGATTGACCAGATGTATGTATGATGACTGACAACAGTGACTGAAATATAAATATTAACCAATCCCAATTAACGTCCGGAATAATCATGATTACACCCGAACAGCTAAAAGAGACCTTTGAGCGCAAGCTGGCGCTGAGGAGGTATCTTTGACATCGACAGCAAGAAAATAGAAGTAGAAGAGGAGGAACTCCGCACCCATGTGCCCGATTTTTGGGAGCATCCCAAAGAGGCGCAGGCACAGATGAAGAAAATCAAGGACATCCAGGCCTGGATTGACGGCTATAATGAGATAGATAAGTCAACCGAGGAACTCCAGCTCGCATGGGACTTCCTCAAGGAAGGCATCGTGGAGGAGTCAGAGCTGGACGCCCTGTATGCGTCGACTATCGAGAAAATCGAGTCGCTTGAGCTCCGTAACATGCTGCGCCGCGAGGAGGACAAGATGGATGCCGTCATCAAAATCAACTCCGGCGCAGGTGGCACTGAGAGCCAGGACTGGGCCCAGATGCTCATGCGCATGTATCTGCGCTGGGCCGAGAAGCACGGTTACAAGACATCCATCGCCAACCTGCTGGAGGGCGACGAGGCCGGTATAAAGTCATGTACCATCAATATCGAAGGCCCGTTTGCCTACGGATACCTCAAGAGTGAGAACGGTGTGCACCGACTGGTGCGCGTGTCGCCTTACAATGCACAGGGCAAGCGTATGACATCGTTTGCGAGCGTGTTCGTGACCCCGTTGGTCGATGACACCATAGAGGTCAAGGTAGAACAGGCTCTCATATCGTGGGATACCTTCCGAAGCGGCGGTGCCGGCGGCCAGAACGTCAACAAGGTGGAGTCAGGTGTGCGTCTGCGCTACCAGTTTACCGACCCTTACACCGGGGAGAAGGAGGAAATCCTCATCGAGAACACCGAAACCCGCGACCAGCCCAAAAACAAGGAGAATGCCCTGCGACAGCTACGCTCCATACTCTACGAGAAGGAACTACAGCACCGCATGCAGGAACAGGCCAAGATTGAGGCCGGCAAGATGAAAATCGAGTGGGGCAGCCAGATACGCAGCTATGTGTTTGATGACCGACGTGTCAAGGACCACCGCACCAACCATCAGACAAGCGATGTCAATGGCGTCATGGACGGAGACATAGACGAGTTTATCAAGGCATATCTTATGGAATTTGCCGGCAATGAGCCGCAATAACCTCCTGATTTAGATGGATAAAAGCTATCTTGACGAGCTTAATGACCAGCAGAGGGCCGCGGTGGAATACACCGACGGCCCCCAGCTCGTCATAGCCGGAGCCGGCTCTGGAAAGACGAGGGTGTTGACATACAAGATTCTGCACCTTCTCGCCCATGGCGTGGAGCCTTGGCGCATACTTGCACTGACGTTTACCAACAAGGCTGCGCGAGAGATGCGCGAGCGCATAGAGGCTCTTGTGGGGCATGAGGCAGCATCACGTCTTTGGATGGGCACCTTCCACTCCATATTCTCACGCATACTGCGCATCCATGCCGACAAAATAGGGTTTAAAAGTTCTTACACCATCTATGACGCGGCAGACAGCAAAGCCCTTGTCAAGACCATCATCAAGGATATGCAGCTTGACGAGAAGGTCTACAAGGCTTCTACCGTGGCCAACGCAATCTCATGGGCTAAAAATTCGCTCATATCGCCGGAGGCCTATGCCGCCAATGCTGACCTCATGGCAGCCGACCGACGTGCGCGCCGGCCCCTCATCCATGAAATCTATGCCGCATACCGCAACCGCTGTCAGGTGGCTTCGGCCATGGATTTCGACGACCTGCTGTACTATACAAATCTGCTGCTGCGTGACAATCCTGACATCCGTAACCACTACACCGAGTTTTTCCGCTATGTGCTGGTCGACGAATATCAGGACACCAATTTCGCCCAGCATCTGATAGTGTCACAGCTGTGTGGAGAGTGCGGACGGCTCATGGTGGTGGGCGACGATGCCCAGAGCATATACAGCTTCCGAGGGGCCAACATAGCCAATATCCTCAATCTCAACCGCACTTACAAGACCCTGCGGATATTCAAGCTTGAGGAGAACTACCGCTCCACACAGACCATCATAAATGCCGCCAATTCGCTGATTGACAAAAACGAAGGGCAGATACCCAAAAAGGTATTTTCGCGTAATGACAAGGGCGACCGAATAGAACTCGTGCAGGCCTACAGCGATTATGAGGAGGGTTTTCTCGTGGCTAACCGCGTGGCGCAGGTCAAACTGACACGCCATGACAGTTACGATGACTTTGCCATACTCTACCGTACCAACTCGCAGAGCCGTATCCTTGAGGAAGCTCTACGCAAGCAGAGCATACCTTACCGTATATATGGCGGACAGTCGTTTTATCAGCGCAAGGAGGTCAAGGATGCGGTGTCGTATTTCCGCCTGTCGGTCAATCCTGATGATGACGAGGCTCTGCGCCGCGTCATCAATGTGCCGGCTCGTGGTATCGGTGACACTACATTGGCCAAGCTCACGAGGGCGGCCATAGATAATGGCGTCAGCGTCTGGCATGTCATAACCCACCTTGACACGATAGACACGGGTCTCAATAACGGTACGAAACGGAAGCTCCAGGGGTTCAGAGAACTGATGGAGAAGTTCATAGACAGTAATGCCACCGCCGATGCCGCCACGCTTGCACAACTGATAATCTCCGAGACCGGCATGATTTCCCAGCTGCAAGGCGACCGCACGCCCGAAAGCATATCCAGGATAGAGAACTTGCAGGAGCTTGTCAACGGTGCACGTCAGTTTGTCAAGATGCACACCGAGGAGGGCAACGAGGATACAGGCATGGAATATTTCCTAAGCGAGGTGTCTCTGGCTACGGATCAGGATAAGGATGAGGAGGATGGCACTGCGAAAGTAACTCTGATGACTGTCCATGCAGCCAAGGGTCTTGAGTTTGCCAACGTGTTTATAGTCGGCGTAGAGGAAGACCTTTTCCCCAACTCCATGAGTGCTGCAAGCGCCGAGGAAATTGAGGAGGAACGTCGACTGCTGTATGTTGCTATTACAAGGGCCAAGCGTTTCTGCATGATAAGCTATGCTTGTAGCCGTTTCCGCAACGGCATGACAGCAACCTGCAGTCCGTCACGGTTTATCAGGGATATCGACCCCCATTATCTCAAGCCTGTCACAGGCACGAGTGTAACGGGCCGCTCCATGTTTAATCCAGTAGAGCGTTATCGTGATTCGTTCCACTCGCCGGTTGCTGCGTCCTCGAGCTTTGCAGCTTCAAGGAGACGTGGCGGCGGTCTGCCCCTCAGCGACTATCACGGCAATGTCGCCCCCAGAGAGACGTCACGCCCTGCGTCTGCTTCGGCCGGTGTGGGGACTTCGCTCCACAACTCGTCAGAGCTGTCTGTAGGCATGGTGATAGAGCATCAGATATTCGGACGCGGCACTATTGAGGAGATAGACCGCGAGCAGCCTGACCACCGCATCAGGGTTACATTTGACAATACCGGTCAAAAGGTGCTCATGCTTAAATTTGCAAGATTTAAAATCGTATAACAGGTATCCACAGCTATGGTTTATAACAACGAATCAGAGATTTCCACACCGTTCTATATAGTCTATGAGTCCCGCATCCGTCGAAATCTGGCGCTTATCAGCCGTGTGGCTTCGGAATCAGGGGCAAAAATCATCATGGCTTTTAAAGCGAATGCTTTATGGAAGACATTTCCGATAGTACGTGAATACTGTCGTGACTTTACGGCAAGTTCGCTCAACGAGCTGCATCTCGGATGTGACGAGCTTGGTGGTGAGGCTCATAGTTATTGCCCGGCTTATACTGACGAAACGATAGGGGAGTATCTGGAGCGGTCAACGCATATCACTTTTAACTCGTTGCACCAGTTTGAGCGTTTCAAATCGCTGGTGGCGGCCTCGAAGGCTTCTCCCGGATTGCGTGTAAATCCTCAATGCTCGGTGATAGAGACCGACATATACAATCCGGCTCTCCCCGGTAGCCGCTTCGGTGTGACTGCCGCGGCTCTGAGCGAGGCTGGCGGACTGCCTGACGGTATCGAAGGCTTGCATTTTCATGCTCTGTGTGAAAGTTCGAGCCATGACCTCGAGAAGGTGCTTGAAGCGTTTGAGGCTGACTTCGGCGAGTGGATTGACCGTGTCAGATGGGTCAATATGGGGGGCGGACATCTGATGACGCGGGAGGGCTATGACACCGAGCACCTAATAGCTGTGATACAGGGCTTCAGACGTCGTCATCCCGGTGTGCAGGTTATACTTGAGCCGGGAAGTGCGTTTATGTGGCGTACAGGCGATCTTATGACCTCGGTGGTTGACATCGTGGACAATCAGGGGATAAAGACGGCGATAATAGATGCGTCGTTTGCCTGTCATATGCCCGATTGCCTGGAAATGCCGTATAAACCGGCTATCACAGGCAGTATGCCTGTAGATGCGTCGCTCCCGACATACAGGCTTGGAGGCAACTCATGTCTCAGTGGGGATTTCATGGGCGACTGGAGTTTCGCTCGTCCGCTTCGGATAGGCGACCGTCTGCGGTTAGAAGACATGAACCACTATACCACTGTCAAGACCAACATGTTCAATGGCATACAGCATCCGTCAATGATATTATGCGATGCCGAGGGGCGCTGTCATGAGCTTCGCCGCTTCATTTACGAGGACTACCGCTCACGTATGGACTGACATTATCATGCCTTATGACGTCTTTGAAACCATAAATTGTGGCTTAGGAGGCTGTAGAATCAATTATATTTCTTATCTTTGCGTTAGTTTGTAACGCGAAGTCATAATGCGTAGGAGCTTTGACTGAAAGTTGTCCCATTTCTTGTTGTCTGACCGCAATGTATTGATTGATAGGCAGTTATCAAGATTGGGATGAACTAAAGAATTGTCTAAGAGTGGCATGCAAACTATAAAAATCGGTCAATATCTGTCCAATCTCGATTGTTAGAGTGACGAATTCCGGAGGACAAACGGCATCCGAAAACAGTGGAAATATGCCCCAATGGTATGTGATGAGGGCATATAAATCGGAAAAAAGCGCAGAAGAACATCTCACACAGCTTGGATATGATGTGTTTGTACCCAAAAAATGGGCTGTGAGAGTATATCATGGCCGTAAAGGCAAATATCTTGTGCCGGCTATTCCGAGTATGATTTTCGTTCATGCTACCAAAGACAGCTTGCTTCAGGCTAAGCAGCGTGTCGAGAAATTACAGTTTATCATGTCAGCTTCCACTGGTGGCAACCAGCCTTTGGTGGTTGCAGACCGGGATATGAACGACTTCATCAAAGTGGCTTCTCAAGCCGTGGCTGATGAAGGCATCACCTATCTTACGCCCGAGGAAATCAATATTGCCCGTGGACGGCGTGTGAAGATTCTTGGCGGTCCCTTTGACGGCGTAACAGGAGTGTTCCAGCGGGTCAAGGGCCATCGTAACCGCCGCCTCGTAGTCACCATCCCCTCCATCGGCAGCGTCACCGCCGAAGTCACCCCCGATCTCGTCCAGCTCCTCTGATACAAGTTGAGTTGGAGATGTGATATTGTCCAATATAAAATATGAGACGAGAATCGCGTGTAGCAAAATCGATTAAGAATGCCAAGGTCAACATGCTTTGCTATTTTGTATCGCTGCTGACCGCATTCTTTACGCGCAGGATATTCATTGATTATCTCGGGCTGGAGTTCATGGGCCTGAACGGGACTGTCGGTAGTGTGCTCGGATTTCTCAATCTGGCCGAACTTGGCATAGGCACGGCTATTTCTTATCTGTTATTTAAGCCTGTATTTGATGGAGATGAAACGAAGATCAACGAGTTGATTTCTGTAATGGGTTATCTTTACCGTTGGATCGGCATTTTCATCTATGGGGCGGCCATAATAGTATCATTCTTTCTGCCTGTGATATTTTCCGATACTTCTTTTTCCATGGGGGTGATTTATGCATCGTTCTATCTGTATCTATCAGGGTCGATGCTTGGTTATTTCTTCAATTATAAGATGGTATTGCTGAGCGCTGACCAGAGGAATTATGTCATAACCGGCTATTTCCAACTGACCACGACCTTGAAACTGTTCACGCAGATGGGGCTTGCAATACTGTGGCCTAACTTTTATGTATTCTTGGCTCTGGAGTTCGGGTCTGCGATAGTTAATACTTTCATTATTCAATGGAAACTCCGGAAGACATATCCATGGCTGAAAGCGGAGCTTAAGGAGGGACGCAGACTGCTAAAGAAATATCCGGAAGTGACTACGAAAATCAAGCAGATTGTGGTACACAAATTGGGACTGTTTGTAAAAGGTCAGTCGCAACCGATGCTTATATACGCTTTTGCATCCCTTTCAAGTTTAGCTCTTTATGCTAATTATACCATTATAACGAGCCGTGTTCAGAATCTGTTTAATGGTATTCTTGATAGTGCTGGCGGAAGCGTCGGGAATCTTGTCGCTGAGGGTGACAAAGATAAGATAGTTAAAATTTTCGCGCAACTATTCGTTTCTCGATTATTTATTGTCGGCAATCTTGCGTTCTGTTTCTATTATCTGCTATCTCCATTTGTCAATATATGGCTTGGCCCTGAATGTATTGTATCGCCGACGGTTGTTCTGATTGTCGTAATCGGATATACTCTTGGTGTCATGCGTGGCCCTACAGATTATTTCATAAATGCCTATGGATTGTTTTCTGATGTATGGGCTCCTATAGCCGAATCAGCTATATCTATTTCTGTGGCAATCTTATGTGGCATGAAATGGGGGCTTCCTGGAGTACTGATGGGAGATTTGACGGCGTCAATTTTGATTATTTACGTATGGAAAACATATTTTCTGTTTACACGTGGATTTAAAGTCAATCCTCTGAGATACTGGCTATTGTGGGCTAAAACCATATGGCCTATGATTTTAGGCGCGGTGGCGGCCTACTTCGTTGCAGAATATGTATTTTCGTTAATCACGTTAAGAAATCAATGGCTTGAATTTTTCATACGTGCTGCTATATTCGCAATCGTTATTTTTTCGGTGTCTACTCCCATACTTTGGATTGTATCGCTTAATTTCAGAGAATTTTTCAAGAGATTGTTGCATTCGGTTTTTAAACGCAAATCAAGTATGCTTAGCTGATTTGATGATAGATTTTGATTACAAGGCACAATATAGATAGTGATTTATGAAGGTATCAGTTATTGTCCCTGTCTATAATACATCTCAATTGCTTCCACGATGTCTCGACAGTATACGTAACCAATCTTATACAGATTGGGAGTGTATATTGATTGATGACGGCTCCACGGATGCTTCGTTGGATATAATGCGAGGGTGTGTTGCCGAAGATGCACGATTCAAGATTATATCACAGAAAAATTCTGGTGTAAGCGTTGCGCGCAATAAAGGTCTGGATATGGCTCGTGGGGAATATGTGACATTCATTGACAGCGATGACTATGTTGATTTGTCATATTTCCAGCAAGTGGTGGACTTATTGAAGTTATACGATGTTTCGATGTTGATCTCAGGCTACTCTGAGAATTCAGATGAGGCTGGATGCTGCATGGATAAATGTAGTCGTTTACCGGAATGGGTGCAATGTGTCGGAGAAGATATATCATTGCTTGACAGAGTGTCATGTGCTCGTCTATTATTCGATGGGTCCGCGTCTTATTGGGGGTATATCAGGAATTGGTTTCGTCGGTCCCTCATAGTTGAAAAGAACCTTGTTTTTGATAAAAGGCTGAAGTATAATGAGGACAGAGCTTTTACACTATCCTACTTATCCGTAGAGCCATCAGATGCTGTCAATATTGTTTTTAACAGACCGAATTATCATTATGAGATCCGAATAGGGTCGACCATGTCCCATGGCTTTAATGTAAACCATTTGGTGGAACTTGAATCTTTCAAGTATTTCTGTGGTATGGAGCGTGCTTATTTTCGCAGCAGGAGTTTGAATATGGCCATCCGTCATGCAGGACTGACTCGTAAATTTTATCTGACATGGCTCGCCATGAATATGGATAGATATGATGACAAAATAGCTGCAGCAATGGAGCGTATTGAGGAAGATATGTTAAGCATAAGAGATTTTATGCCTCCCTATACGTTGCATAGCCGCCCATTGATGAAAAGATGGTTGCAGCATCATAAACATAAATTCATGCGCTTTTTCGGTAGACAGAGATGAGACGACGTGTTGGGGTGGATTTTACCTGGTGCTTTGATAAGGCTGTTCATGCTGGTCCTAAGGCCCGTAAGGATGTGTCGCGCACTCTCAGCAAAGAGGGGTATGATGTAGTGACACTGTTTTATCCTTCGGCTAAAACCCCGAAACAGGCTTCATGGAAAAGGACTAAGGTATTGGTCAAACTATATTTCAAAAAACTTATCGGAGCTAAGGAAGTATTGTTCCAATATCCGTCGATGTTGCCTGTATGGTATCTGAAATTCTTAAAGTATCAGGGTATCAGGGTCACATTGTTAATTCACGACCTTGATAGATTGAGGCAAGGACATACTGAGTTGAGTCATCTTGAGAGAGGAACCTTTAATGCTGTGAATAACCTCATAGTGCATACGCCGGCTATGGCTGACTATCTGCGTGCACAGAATGTCAGGACTCCCATGGACGTCCTTTATCTTTTTGACTATTATACTGACAGACAGGAATATAAGAAAGCCGATGACTGTAACAGCATTGTATTCTGTGGCAAGCTCGGTAAAAGCGGTTTCCTTAAACTATAAAATCCCAAAATCTGGCGTAATATGATTATAAATACCACAAAACCAGCCTATTGAAAATTTCAATATTATCCCAAGATGGAATATGCCCAGGAAGAATAGGGAATTGATTATCATGTAATTGTCGAATATTACGTCTATTTGAGGGATTTTATAGCTTAAAATATTTGATGCTAAGGACTGGGCAATGACCACATATCTCTACGGTGTTGGTGCTAAGACCCATTATGATAATCCTAATGTAATGTACAAGGGGGTATTCCCGGCTGATGATCCATCGGAGATAGAAGGTGCGTGGGGACTCGTCTGGGACGGCCCTGATCCGGAGACCTGTAGCACTTCGCCCATAGGACGCTATCTGTCATACAACACCAGTCACAAAATTTCCCTCTATCTCGTCACTGGTAAACCTGTCATCATCTGGTCAGGCTGCGCATTGGCAGACTGGATAGTCAAAAACGGCCTCGGAATAACCGTAGATTCTTTGAATGAAATACCTATGAGTATGAGTCAAATCTCACATGCGGAATATCAGACATTTGTAGAGGGTGTAGAAAATATACAGCATGAACTATCTAAAGGTGGATTTCTGAGTAAGATCCTAAGATAAGATCACATCAGTATAGGTATGTCAAATTTAACACCTAAAATATCTATTGTAGTAGTCACATATAATTCCGGTAAATATGTGACTGAAACATTAGACAGTATAGCCAACCAAAGTTATACTGGTGAAATTCAACTTATTGTCAGCGATGATTGTTCGCAGGATGATACAGTGTTGATATGCAAGAACTGGTTGAAAGACCATAAGGACAGATTCCCTGATGCTACCATCATCTCGTCAACAAGCAATACAGGTATTAGTGGCAATTATAACCGTGCATTAAAAGAGGTTAACGGACTATGGGTCAAATATATAGCTGGTGATGATATTTTGACCCCTGATTGTATACGTGAATTTGTCGCGGAAACCTCCCTCACAGATGATAAGTTTATCATGTGTCGTCTGCAACCTTTTGATTCAGACGGTGACAAAGCACCGAGAATGAGGGCTGAAGGTATCATGGAATGTGATGTAAAGGGGCAGGAGAAGGTATTAAGCGAGTTGTCATATATAATAGAAGGCCCATCGTTTTTTCTTGAAACGGCGACACTGCGTCAATTAGGAGCTTTTGATGAGGCATACCCTTATGTAGAAGACTGGCCTTTGGCCATGAAATACGCATATAATGGGTATCATATCCATTTATTGAAAAAGGAACTTGTACGATACAGAGAATATCAATCGGTTAGTAAAGAAGGCAGTATATATTATCAGAAATTTTGGTGGTGTTGTTATGCCTCTTTAAATGATTGGCGTATGCGGATAGCCAAACGAGACAAGGAATACATGGCTTGGTGGCATGCGAGAGTGCAACGATATCTGTTAGATATTCCCAAGACGGGATTGTTTAACAAACTTGTTAGGTATATGCTTATGGCAACTGATTTAAAAAGGTTCTTATGATAGAAGGAATATTCAAATATAAGCAGCAGCATATAAACATTTTGTGTTCTACTGATAATAATTATGCACCGTATTGCGGTGTGATGCTTACTTCTTTGCTTGAGAATAATCGGCAATATCATATTGATATATATATATATTAACTTCTGATATATCTTCTATTAACAGACGTCGATTTGAGATATTAGAAGATTGTTACGACTGTAGTATTGTATTCTTGACCCCAGACAAAGAACTGTTAAAAAATTGTCCTATAAAAGACGGTGATCATGTCTCTATGGCAGCATATTATCGTATTATATGTGATCGACTTCTGCCAAATCATGTCAAAAGAATTTTGTATTTAGATTGCGATATAATAGTCAATACAGATATTATGAAGCTGTACTATATGGATATAGACGGTTCAGCTGTAGTTGCAGCATGTACAGACAGTTATGATCCTATCCATCGGGAAAGGTTGGGGCTGACAAATAATTATTTTTGTTCTGGAGTAATGCTTTTTGACATGAAAAAGTTTCGGGAAGGGAATTACGGACAAAAATGTTTAGATGCAATAAATGAGAATCCTGATAAGTTTATATATCATGACCAGGATGTCTTAAATATAGTTCTTAATAATCATGTGGAATTTATATCACCTAAATGGAATATGATGTCAGCCTTTTTAAGACGGGATAAGTCTGATATGCACATGTCAGAAACATTTAAAGCAGAAATAGAACAGACGCTTTTAACGGAATCGGACAAATTGATAGTTCATTACGAATATTTGCCCAAACCATGGCAAAAATGGGTAATGATGCCTCATCCATTTACAAAGCTTTGGTATCATTATCGGTCTATATCTCCATGGCCTGATGCCCCGATTAATTGTAAAGTTCCACTTGGTTTCAAATTTAATGTTGTATTATTGAGAGTGATGTGGAGATTAGGACTAAAAAACCGTCCAAAATACTACCTTGTATAATATGTCGCCACTGATTTCGGTCATTGTTCCAGTATATAATAAGGCTTCTCGAATAGAGGCTTGCTTGCAAAGTATCTTAGCGCAAGACTTTCAGGATTATGAGTTACTGGTAGTAGATGATGGCTCTACTGACGGTTCGGAAGCTATATGCACCCGGTATGCTGAATTGAATTCAGACAAAATATACTACTTTCGTAAAGATAATGGCGGTGTAAGTTCTGCTCGTAATACAGGCATGGATATTGCATCAGGCCACTACTTATGTTTTGTTGATGCTGATGACTATATTAGAGCTGGTTTTCTTTCTGCCTTAATTAAGGAGGCTGAAGGATATGATATAACGACTGAATCAAGCATGCTGGATAAAGAATGGATTGGTAAAAAAATTGCCGATTACGCTGATACAGAGGGGCGAAGTATGCTTGGTACGGCCGTATGGGGAAAACTATATGATCGCGATTTCGTAATTAAGAGCGGTGTAAGATTTGATGAATCGGTAAGATTTGGAGAAGATACACTTTTTAACCTTAATATATGGTCTAAGGCTGTAAGCATCAAAGCGTTACACTCAAATTTATATGTCCATACAGTGGATAGAACGCGACGATATGAGCTTTCAGCTCAGGAGATACGTCAAAAGATAGAAGCCCTTCGTATGGCTTATGCTCAGTTAGATGATGCTTTTGGTTCTCATACCGACACGATTAGGGATGTCAACATAACTCTTTCATTATATCCTCTGTCAAAAATTATTGAGGATGATGAGGAATATATGTTACTATATAAGGAGTACGATCCAAATACTTCAGAACAAGATTTTTTTAACGATTTAAGATGCAGTCCCGTAATCCGAGCAATATCGGAAGCTGGAATTGTTGCATCGCATTATGGTTTAAAAGGTCTACGACAGATGTTTAAATCAATCAGTCAAACATACCACAATCAGATTCCATTGATAATTTGTCCATTTCGGATGCATCGTATAATTCTATGGTTTTTACGTCATAAGATGTATATGTATTGTGCCATGATCGTCATGCTATCAAATAGCATGAGAAATTACCGTGTTTAATCTAATATGGATAAGCTACAATCAATGCAAATGGCTCCATTAATCTCTATAGTCGTTGTTACATATAATTCCCAAAGATATGTTACTGAGACTCTTGATAGTATCTTTGACCAGGATTATGAAGGCCCGATTGAATTGATTATTAGTGATGATGGATCTATTGATGATACAATAGAAATCTGTGAACAATGGATAGCTTTGCATGGCGGTCGTTTTGCACAGACCAAATTGATTCAGACTCCTAATAATCTCGGAATATGTGGAAATTATAATTTTGCATTGAAAGTAGTGTCTGGCGCTTGGATTAAATACATTGCAGGTGATGATATCTTGAGACATGATGCCATAAATAGATATGTTGAAGAGGCTCTTACTTCAGGTGATAGGATAATTGTGTGTGGTACGTTACTTATTAATGGAAATTCTGAAGTGATAGGACCGAGATTCCTTATGGAGCATCATCTTGATACTTTAGACCCTTATCTACAGGCGAAAAACATGGCATTGATTGGTCATGGAACTGTTGAGGGTCCGACTTTTTTTATCAACACCGATTTGTTAAAGCAGATGGGTGGAATGGATCTCAGATATCCCATGTTGGAGGATTTTCCATTTGCTTTCAGATGTGCATTTGAAGGTCACCATATACATGTGATTAAAGACACACTTGTCAAATATCGAGTCTATCCTGAAAGTGTATCGCAAGCAGATTCTACTTTCCATGATTTATTTTATGGAGCACTATATGATGCCAGGATGACAATTGCGAGGAAAGAACATAATTGGTCATTCTGGTGGCATGCATATGTGCAGAGGAAATTATTAAGATCCTCACAGACAATTGCTGATAGATTACGAAGAAACATGTATTTGATAAGTGATATATGGATGCATGTCCATAGGATAAAAAATATTTTTAATGCTTAATTTCATAGATTATCTGTAGGAACCTACTTTATGAATATTCTCACTGCCACAGATGATAATTATGCTCCCTGGTGTGGAGTAATGCTTTCATCGTTGTTCAAACATAATAACGAGGAGGATATACATGTATATATTCTTGCTGATAATGTGTCTGATGATAATAAAGAAAAATTCAAGAAGCTTCATCCCGGCATAACTATTATAGATTTGGAAGATGCTTCCTTAAAGTCATGGGTTCCTTCTCTTGAGCTCGGAGAGTATCTTTCTCGTACAACATGGGCACGCCTTGCACTTAGCGATGTATTGCCGAGTAATGTGCATAAGATTCTTCATATTGATGCCGATACCATCATATTGGGATCATTACGAGAATTATATGAAACAGACCTGACCGGAATGGCTGCTGCCACAGTTGATGAGTATAGAGATGCAAGATACATAGGCATAGATGGACTTTATTTTAACGCTGGTGTCATATTGTTTAATGTAGATTATTTTCGTGAGAATCGGATCAAAGATAAATGCATTGAATTTGTAAAAGACAATGCCTCGATTATTAAATTTCATGATCAGGATGTCTTAAATAAAGTGTTAGAAGGGAAAGTATTATTCAAACACAGGAAATTCAATCTCACATGTCATAGACAGGTGATTAGTGATGATCTTAGAATTAATGCTGATTTTAAGGAAGATAAGGAAGCTGTGTATAATGGAGATGTCCGAATATATCATTTTGTGGGTAAATCAAAACCATGGATTAGCTACCGTTTTGATCCGACCGCTTTTGACTATTGTTGGCGTAAGATATATCGGGATTCATTATGGAAAAATACTCCTTTGATTCAGTCCGTTAGCTCTTTAAGAGCAAAATTGACAGTGATTATAGTGAATCTTTTGTTACGTTTACATATAAAACCCTCTGAAGATACGCCACAGTGGGTTAGATCTTATCCTGAAAATTGGCGGAACAAATTGAAAGCTTTTTTTTCGCTTGACTCATATAGGTGATATCTTGATAATTTTTGAAGAATATTATCAAATTATTATCCATAAACATGACTTAAAGGCATGAATAAAAAATGCGTTTATACAGCCGTAACTGGCGGCTACTATAAATTAATGCAACCTAAAGTTATAGATAAAACATACGATTTCATATGCTTTTCTAATGATATACATGAATATACAGTAGGTGTATGGCAAATTAGACCCATACCTTTTTACCATAAGGACAATAAGAGAGTGGCTATGTTTGCAAAATTTCACCCCCACACTCTTTTATTGGACTATGACTATGCTATTTGGATTGATGCAAATAATAGGATAAAAGATAACTATATATATGATAAAGCCGATCAATTCTATTCGAATGGGGAAATCATTGGACATATTACACATCCAGAGAGTGATTGTATTTATCAGGAAGTATTTAGGTGTATGCTTTACAATAAAGATAAAATGATGCCATTGATAAAGACACTGCGCTTCCTGCTCAGGAATGAATACCCACACCGTCAGGGTCTGTATGAAAATAATCTGATTTTTTGGAGCCATCATAATAGAAGAGTAATAGAAGTTCTTGAGTTGTTCTGGGAAGTCTATCTCAAGGTTTCCAGGAGAGATCAGCTGACACTTAATTACATCTATTATGTTTTAAATGTGCATCCTGGATTGTATTTCCCTATTGGTGAACATATGAAGAATTCTGAACATATTCAGCAAATGAGTCATAATAACGATGAAAGTTGCTCTAAGAATGTAAGGATAAATAAATTTAAGATAAGAATAGTGAGACTGTTATTCCTTATCTTTGGCTATGATTTAAGGTATAATAAATTATATTCCTGAAATTATGTGCTGAGATGCATGTGGTGTTTCTGCTTCCGGGGCCGGCTGAAGGGCCTACGGGAGGATATAAGGTGGTGATGGAGCATGCTGCCAGGATGGTGGCGGAGGGTTACCGTGTGACGGTATGCTATGCAGGTAGCATTTTTTACCGTCAGAAGCCGCTGAAGTTCAAACTTTCGGGCATAGTAAGGTATTTGCAGAAGTATTTCCGTGGGTTCTCTTATGGCCGATGGATGGCAATTAATCCGAAAATCAAGGAGCGATTGACTTTCTCGCTCAATTACTGCCATGTCCCTCATGGTGCGGACAGGTATATAGCTACGTCGCCTTATACGGCCTGGTACCTTGATCGCTACCCTGTGGATGCTGACAGGAAATTTTACTTTATCCAGGATAAAGAAAATTGGGGCGTGGGACTTGCTGCTATTGTTGATGAGACCTACCACATGGCTCTCAATAAGGTTGTCATAGCGCGTTGGCTATTGGATATGCTTAGATTTCAGTATGCAGAGGATGCTTGTATTGTACCGAATGGATACGATTTTAATTATTTCCATATGTGTGAGCGGATTGAGGCTCGCCGTTACGCTGTGGTAAGTATGTTGTGGCACAACATGCCTCGTAAGGATTGCCGTATGGGATGGGAAGCTTTGAAGATTGTCAAGAAAGAGGTACCTGATTTGCAGGTGAAAATGTTCGGTACTCCAGAGCGTCCTGACTTCTTGCCTGAATGGGTTGAATACACGCGCCGTCCATCACGTGATGAACATAATGAGATATACAACTCGTCGCAAGTGTTCATGGCGACAAGCCGCTCAGAGGGATGGGGGCTGACGGTGGGAGAGGCTATGATATGTGGAGCTGCTGTAGCATGCACTGATTGCGGCGGATTCCGGGAGATGGCTACTGACGGTGTGACGGCTCTGATTTCTCCTGTGGGAGATGCTGAAGCTATGGCCGCGAATGTCATTAAGTTGCTTAAAGATGACGGACTGCGTATCGGTATAGCTCAAAAAGCAGCCGGAAATATCCACCGCTTCACCTGGGAAAACAGTCATGCGGCTATGATGGAAGCTCTCGGATTGCCTACTGTAACTACATCTACGCAAAATTGTGACAACAGATGAATTTAGCATCGTTTGATATATTTGACACTGCGTTGGTGCGCCGGTGCGGCCGTCCGGATATGATATGGCGGCTGATGGGTGCTGCTCTTTGGCCTGATGATCAGGCTCAGGCAGAAGCCTTCTATAATTGGCGTGCCTGTGCAGAGAAAGGGGCGTTGGCTACGATTGAATCTATATACTCTTCGGCCGAAGCTGGGTGCTTTGCTCCGTATAGTGCGGAAGACCTCAGACAAGCCGAGATGAAAGAGGAGAGCTGTCAGCTGTGTGTCAATCCGCATGTCAGAACCATAATTGAAAAGCATCGGGCTAAAGGTGACAGGATAATGTTTATCTCCGACATGTATCTTCCGTCGGATTTCCTTGCCGGAATACTGCGCCGCGAAGGCTGTCTTATGGGAGATGAGAAAGTGGTGGTGTCATGTGAAGCCGGTGCTTGCAAGCATCAAGGAGGGAAACTGTATGCAGAAGTGGCCAAATCGGATGTGGCCCGACAGATTGACGGTTGGGTGCATTATGGTGATAATCAGTTCAGTGATGTACGCTATGCTCGCAAGCATGGTATTAAAGCCACCCATGTATCAGCGCCTTTTACCGAGACTGAGCAGCGATGGATGAGCATGGCGTCTTCGCTCCGTAACGGATGGCAGATGTCTGCATTGGCCGGCATTGCGAGGAATGTGAGACTTCAGTTCGGTGATACGCCGGCAGTGCGTATGGCAGCCGATTTCGTGTCTCCTGCCTATATCCCATATGTTCGGTTCGTCATTGAGGAAGCAAGACGCCGGGGTATCAAGAGGCTCTATTTTCTCAATCGTGACAGTTATATCTTATTGAAGATAGCCGAGAAAATACCACACGAGGGCATAGAACTGCGATATCTATATGTGTCACGTCGTTCGCTGATGGTGCCGTATCTGAGAGATTGCCGTGATGAGGACTATATAGCGATTGCTGACCGAAACAACCTCGTGGGTCGTGATTCTGACCATCTGCTGTGGCAGTTGCAATATACCCGTCAGCAGATGCAGGAAGAATATGGGGTGAATCTCCCCTTCGTGCGTATAGTCAATGCTTCACAGCAGCAGCAATTCATGGATACGCTATTTCGCCATGAACGTTTTACTCCTCGATTTAAAGAGAGAGCAGACCGACAGTTTGAATTGATCAAGGAATATTTCCGACAGGAAGGACTGCTTGACGAAGACAAGACTGCGATGGTAGATGTCGGGTGGCTCGGCACATCTCGATTGATGATAAACCGTCTGCTTAAGGATTGTGGGGGGCATCCTACTACATTTTTCTACATGGGTGTTCGACGTGACGTAATTTCTCCTTTGGAAGGCGACTATGTCTCTTATTTCCAGCCGGGACAGCTTGATACCAATGCTACGGCACTGATAGAAAATTATTTTTCTGCCTCCCCTTACCCGTCCACCGGGGCATATGCCCGAGACACGGAGACGGGCAGAATTGTTCCTGTGTTCTCAGACAATGGGAGCATGACGGAGACGCCGATAGTCAGAGCCAATGTCGGAGTCGTGGCTGCAATGACCTGGCAGATTATCAATGCAGGGCTTGACGACAGCGGAATAATGTTTCGTTGGGCATCTGACTCGCTTGATACAATATCGCACCTAAAGGCTGACGATATTGATTTTACGCCATTGCTTGAAGCAGATGTGTTTGACGGGGAGCCTACGGCTAAGCATCTCAATGTTATTGAGATTATGCGCATAGCTCTTTTGGGTGATAAAATTACGATATTTGACGCTGCCAGTCTAAAGCTCTCTCTTGGGAGCAGGTTAGGAGCCCTTGTTACATGGTGCGGAGTGCGCACAAGACGTCTCAGGCGTATTCTTTACATGATTCGGACTGGTTTTAAGGGGGCATAATGATATGATCGGCGTAGTAGTACTCAACTATAATTCAATATCTGATACGCTTAAATGCATGGACTTTTTGTCACGGCAAGAAGATGTCATATTGGATATTATAATAATAGATAACCACTCGGCTTCGTCAGAAGAAGTAACTGCGCTTCAGAAAATATGTGCAAAGAGAGGTGCCAGATTCAAGTGTGCAGCCAGCAACAATGGGTATAATGCCGGCAATAACATAGGTATCCGTATGGCGCTTGAGTCAGGCTGTGATGCAGTGTTGATTGCCAATCCAGACATGGAATTTCCAGATTCGCAATATGTCGCGACTCTTTACCATGAATTGATGTTGAGACCTGACTGTGCGGCTATCAGTGGAGCCATAATAGGTCCAGATGGCAGACATCAAACTCCGATGACGCGCGATGGGGCTTGGACACAGAGTTTCTCTTGGCTCAAAATGGCTTTAACTCGGTCACGTAAGGATGCTGAGTCTGATGGAAATGCTGACTTTATCGATAATCCCTATGAGCCACATAATTGCGCTAAGCTAAGTGGGTGCTGCCTGATGCTATCATCAGCATATCTCAAGAAGCATGGACTTATGGATGAGAACGTCTTCCTGTATTGCGAGGAGTCGATTCTGTCACGTCAGGTGGAATCTGTCGGCTATAAGATGTACTACACTCCAGCTGTGAGTGCAGTTCACCGACATGTATCTGTCAAAAAAGGCGATCCGCGGCCACGATTCCGTCATTGGCGTGATTCCAGACTTTATTTTATCAAGAAGTACAGTAGTTGGCCTTGGTATGGGCGCGTGCTTGCATCTCTGTCGTTCAGAATGTATGCCGGGGTTATGATAATGTTGAAATCCATACGGAATTGATATTCTTATAGATTTTTAGAGGGTATTTATGTCTTCCGAACGTTTGAAATATATTGATATAGCCAAAGGATTGGCTATCATAAGTATTGTTCTATTGCATTTTTCCACAGGATTTATACCTCTGGATATCAATGTATTTATCGGGTCATATATGATAAGTATGTTTTATGTCACATCAGGATGGGTCAACGCATTGCAGAAAAGGCAACTGCCATTCAAGGAATTTTTACGCAAACGATGGTCTCAGCTCGGAGTCCCTTATATAGCATGGACTTTGATTATATTGATTTTTGATGGCATTTTGTGGGTGTTTGGTTATTATGACATGTATTTTGTTGCTCGCGAGTTGTATAAGTCTGTTATATTGCGTGGCATAGGAACCTTATGGTTTCTACCGGCTCTCTTCGGCGGGGAGCTGTTATGGTGGTGGGCACGACACGGACACTCGGGACTGAAATGTGTAATCATAACTATTGTGGTCTGTGTCATAATAGCATGTTATGGAAGCATTCTCGGACCTCGAGATTCTATTCAGGCGAGCATTGTGGAAGCCCCGTTTAGGGTTATATTAAATGTGTCTAATGCATGGATTGGCATAATGGCTGGATTTTGTTTTCATCGTTATGTCTTTGGCTGGATTCGCAATAGACATAAGATTGTCGTATTGATAGTCGGTTTTTTGATTGTACTTGCAGGATGGTATTGTGCGTTTTGGCATCCTTTCCCTCGAATCTGGACTCTTGGTGCTCCTGTTTTGGCTCCCATAGGCCTGATTCTTATTATAATAGTACTTGAGACCAGCCCGTTATTGCGTTACTTCAATTATTGGGGCCGCAATTCTATGGCTTTGATGGTAACGCACTTCAGCATATTGATTGTCCTCTGTGATATCGTAGTCCGGTTGATATGGGGACACCCGATGCGTGGTGGCTGGATTGCGCTGTCATTGTTTGGGCTTACCATGATTATAGAGTATTTCCTCGCTGAATGGCTATCACGGAAATACCCCAAGATCTTAGGCATAAGAAGACATAAGGAGAGTAGTTCTATTGATAAAAAAGTTTAATGTTATTATAACATCACATGGCTTATATTTCTGTCATTTTTTCCAGCATCTGGCATTTTATAAAAGGTTTTTTCCAACTGAGAAATTATAATTGGACCAATGCCGTTTTGTTCATGATAGTGCTGATGGTTATCCAGTATATTCCTTTGGAGGGCAGCGCAGGCGTTAGCCCGATTAAGGTTGCCATGATGGCTGTGATGCCAATAATTTTCCTTGCCAATTTTGATATCAATAAAGCCGTGGTATTCGGTGGATTGTATTGGGCCTGGATCTTTTATACAGCCTATTTCCTTCATCCATATAATTACCGTTCAAGCACTGTCATGTACTGTGCCATGTTCGTAGTGACATTTATGGTTTTTTATACGCTGATATATAATAAACATGTGCTCACCATAGATGTTTTTATTAATTTTATAAGATGCTTTATCTTTGCTTACACAGGTCTGGCAATAATTCAGACTTTACTCCATATGGTCGGGATATGGAATCTCCCTTGGATGAACATGTGGATGTGGGTTGGAGACGAGACGGGCATGCGTGTTAATAGTTTCTCTCAAGAACCTTCAACTTTTGCCCGAACTCTGTGGGTGCTATATTATGCCTACTTGAAGTGCAATGAATATCTCCAAGGCTCTAAAGTAACCATTTTCCAAGCATTTAAAGCACCTCATCTTCTTGTCTCTGTGTGTGTGTTACTTGATACGGCAATGATGGGATCCGCGACATGCTTTGCTTGCATGATGGTCGTATCTATTTATTTTCTTAGAGGTTATTATTTGTTCTTGTTGTTACCCATATTCATAGGCATTTTTTTCATTCTTAGAAACGCGGAAATTAAACATTTTGAACGAGTCATTGCTACGGCTCAAGCCGCTTCTACCATGAATGCAAAAAATGTGAAAACCCAGGATACGTCCGCAGCTGTGCGTGTCGCCCCGATGGTAAATACATATGCAAATTTTGCGGAGGATATTGAAAAAGAGGTTTTCTGGATTGGCCATGGGTGTGATTATTCTCGAAGCTTCAAATATGCGCCAGAAAAAAGAAAAATCGGAGATATAGATGACTATGGCTTCATAGCCTATATATTGAGCTTGATTCTGGTATTCGCTTGTTGTATTAGATTTAGATCTATCGCCACTATAATGTTTTTTTTGGGTCTTGCTGGCACAGGAACAAATAATTTTGCGTATTCATGGGGATTGCTTTATATTCTATGTGCGACACGTTATTTCTACGAACAAAAGTCTCAATTAATGTTATATGATCATTCTTCCAACTATGAACTTGATGAAGAGAATTTAGATAATGATTCTAATTCCCCGAATGCGGTTGCGAAAGATGAGTATTAATCGGATAATTTGATAAAATCGCAAATAAACAACTATGATTTCAATTACCAGCTTTGATAAACGTAGGAAATGGGATAACAAGCGTAATAAAATTCTGGAAAAGTTAGGGTATTATGGGTTGTTCAATTTTTCGTTAGATTGTATTGCGAATTTGGTGCTTAGGGTTGTCTTTGTGCTATCTTGGTCAAAACCATCGCTTAAAAATGCTACTTGTAAGGAAGAAGATTTAGTAGTATCTCTTACATCTTTTCCAAAACGTATACAATATGTATGGCTTACAATTGAGACTTTATTACGCCAGAGAGTGTTGCCTTCGAAAATAGCATTATATTTATCTAAATGTCAATTCCCTAATGAACATTTAGATCTTCCAAAAAGTATAATAAAGCTGCAGAAACGAGGGCTTGATATACGGTTTGTTGATGACGATTTACGTTCTCATAAAAAATATTTATATGCGATGCGCGATTTTCCAGATAAATGTGTGATTACCGTTGATGATGATTGTCTCTATCCCGAAGACATCATTGAGTCTTTATGGAAGACGCACGTTAGATACCCTAACAGCATTGTGGGCAATTGGGCTAAACAGATCTATCCATGCATCCCTAAATATGAACATTGGCCGGCTATAAAAGGTGAACACGTTCACTATGACTATCTATTTGTTGGTTGTGCGGGTATTCTTTATCCTCCAGAATCTCTGCATTCTGATGCATTTAATGTCGGGTTAATTAAAAAACTTGCTTTTACTGCTGATGACATATGGCTTTCGTGCATGGCTCGTTTAAGAAAAACATCAATGGTTTCAACAACAAATGATTATCATCATCTAAGAGTAGTTATACCCGGTAATAACTCACTCCATACCGCCAATGCAGTGGGCGGCAATCAAATGGTTGTCGATAACCTTAACAATTATTACTATACAAAAATCGGGAGAAGGCCTTTTGTCGATATGGTGGGTCATGACTGATATTGATTCAGGAGATTCTTATGAGTAATACTCAGCAACGATTAAATTATATTGACTTGGCAAAAGGTATATGTATTCTCCTTGTCATAATCGGTCATACACATTTCCCCATATTTATACCTGGCCTGGATATGATTCGCATGCCTTTATATTTCATATTGTCTGGACTTTTCTTTAAAGATTATGGTGGGATTAAGGCATTGTTTAAAAAGAAATTTAACAAAATCTTATTCCCGTTTATTTTTTTCTATCTTACGTCATATCTTATTTTTTATTTAACAGAATATGCGATTCCCAATCTTATTATCTCAGATGCGAAGGGAATCTTAGATGTGTTTACTCAGAGACAATATTTTAATGGTCCTATCTGGTTTTTACTTTCGCTTTTTTTTGCAAATATTATTTTTTGCATTATATCCTTACTGATAAAAAATCTATATATTCAATTGGTTATAGTTTTATGTATAGGTTATTGTGGGGTATGGCTCGGTAATAATTCAGTCTTTGTTCCATTAATGATTGATAGCTCACTGACTGCTTTGCCTTTTTTTTGGTTTGGATTTGTATTGAAAAAGACACCAATCCTTTATCCCAATAAATATGATAAATTTAATGTACTCATTGCATTTATATTATATGGGATAGTTATCGCTTCATATTATTTATTAGGGAATATGCACATATCATTCCATTATAATTATATTGAAGGATCTTACTCTTTAATTCTGATAATAGCATCATTTGGCGTTATATCTATTTTATTGCTCTGTAAGTCCATTAAGACGTTGCCTTTCCTGACTTTTTTTGGTCGCTACTCTATAATTCCGTTGACTACTCATCATTTGGTATATCGTTCGTTACAACTGGTAATTCCTCACGATGAACTCTTTGGCGAGGCTATAATAGCGTTCCTGACTGTCATGATATGTTTTGCATTAATACCGTTATTCATTAGGTTTATCCCATGGGCGGTAGCTCAGAAAGATATTTGGAAATGACAACATTTATTGATTTGACATTGGCCATCTGCATTTATAACAAGGAGGAGTGGATTGCAGAGACTCTTGATAGCGTGATGTGTCAGACGGCAAAAGATTTCAGGCTGCTGATTATTGACGATGCTTCTACCGATGAGTCTGTAGGTGTCGTGGAACAGTATTTCAGTCAGTATCCTCGTCAATACGATTTAATTAGGCTGGAATCCAATCATGGCATAGGCTATTGTCGGTATCTTGCCGAGCGGAAGGCAACCACTCGTTATCTGATGTTTCTTGATTCGGACGATGTACTGGTGCCTACAGCTATTGCTAAAATGTGGCAAAAAATACAGTCTGATACTGATTTGATGGCTGTCGGATGTCATTTGGCATATGTTGATCAAAACACGTCGCTTATAGGCGGAGGTCTATATCTCGGCGCTGCGACTAAAGAGGAATTTTATGAAAAGGCGGCTTCAAAAAAACTGATTTTCATGCAGCCCACAGCAATATATGATAGGGAGGCAGCTCTCAGTGTCGGGGGATATTCCGTAGAAGGATTTCCTGACGGGAAGCCCCGATATCAGGATTTTTGTGAGGACTTGGATTTATGGACCCGCATGAGTGATCTTTACACTGAGGGTAAAGCTATTATCGTTATACCAGAGGTGCTGGCTTATTATCGCAAACTTGGCACTGGGCTCTCATCCAATACGCTTCCGATGCTTCTCAAAATGAGGTGGGTGAAACGTTGTCTGATAGACCGGCGAGAGGGCCGTGCACCGCTGTGTTTCAAAGACTGGTTGGAACGATATCCTGAGAAGGATATGAGACAGTTGCATAAGGAGGCCAAGGCCACTGATTATCTCCGGCGAGGGGCATTGCGTCTGCATCGTGGAAATCCTTTCGGTTTAGTTGATGTCGCCTACAGCATCATTCTGAGGCCGAGTTATTTCATCGATAAACTTAATAAAAATCTATTGTCTCGTTAAACCTCCGATATGTCACGTCCACGAATACTTGCATTCTATCTTCCGCAATATTATCCTACTGCGACCAATGACAAATGGTATGGTCAGGGATTTACCGAATGGACTAATGTAGGCAAAGCGATGCCTTTGTTTCGAGGACATTATCAGCCGCATGTGCCTGCTGATTTGGGATATTATGACTTACGTAATGTAGAGACACAGCGTAAACAATCTCAATTAGCCAAAAAAGCAGGTATTGATGGTTTCGTATATTATCATTACTGGTTTGGAGACGGTGACATGGAACTTGACATCCCATTTCGCCACCTTGTAAGGGATAAGGAAAATGATTTTCCGTTCTGTCTATGCTGGGCTAACCAATCATGGTATTCAAAATTCTGGAATAATGACGCGGCATGTGAGGCCAGGCTCGTGAAAGAACAGAAATATGATGATGACGACGGCATATGCCGTCACTTTGAATACCTCAAGGAGGCATTCAAAGATTCCCGTTACATACGTGTGGATGGTAAGCCATTGTTTATGATATATCGTCCGCTGGAATATCCTGGCGTTAGGCACTTCATGGAAAAATGGAATGAACTTGGACGCAAGCATTTGGGTTGTGAGTTTTATTTTGTAGGGCAGACCATTGGTGATGAGGCTGCTGCAAAGCGGTGTATGGATGCCGGAATGGAGGGGGTTAACATCGCACGTCTCAGTGAATACACGAGGCATTTCCCATATAACTCACCGATACTTAAATACTATCATAAATTCCTCCGTCTGCTTGGGAGAGCTCCATATCACTATGAGTATCGGAGGGTTAGCAGATATTTTATAGAAAAGAACGGAATAGAGACCAAGGATGGTTTCTTTCCAACCCTGATTCCTAATTGGGATCATAGTCCCAGAAGTGGCAAACGGGGGTCTGTGTTTCACAATTCTGCTCCATGTTTCTTTAAAGATCATGCAATAGAGTGTCTTGAAGCTGTAAAGGATAAAGAGGGAGATAGAAATCTCGTATTTTTGAAAAGCTGGAATGAATGGGGCGAGGGTAATCATATGGAACCTGATTTAAAATATGGGATGGGATACATAAATGCTTTGAAAGAAGCTGTGGATTTTGTGTTTAAAAAATGAGGTGAAAATGGAAGTTAAAGAGCGTTTGATACGTGAGATCATAGGGTTTCTCAACGAGAATGCTGACTATGTGGTGTTGCGTAACTATGAGCAGTTGCCGGTGGGTAACGATGCACGCGATATAGACATCATCATACGCCGAAAGCAGTTTCTGAAACTGCGTCATCAGCTTGTGTCATTGATAGATTCCCTCGGGTGGAGCATACTTACATATCTTGATTCTGACCGTCTGGTCACATTTGTGTGTGCCCATATCGGGGATGATGGCGACACTGCTTTGGTGCAGTGGGATTTTTTCTTTGACACGTCGGTATGGGGCATCCGGCTTATGAGTGCGGATGAATTCCTTGCTGATAAGGAGTTCAATGGATTTCTTTGGCACTCGGGTCCTGCATCAAAGTTTCTTGACAAGTATCTTTATGACAGGGCTGTCGGAGCACAATATCCCGAACGTTACAGAGCGGTCCGTAAGGCTGCTGAACATTTGCCGGCAGTCAATGCCAAGCTGAAAGATATATTTAGCTGTACGGATGCTGCCGCTTGTGATCAAGCCGGCCGCAAGTCGCTTATGCTAAATGCCTTCGTGCGCAATCTGACTACGAGACCGTTGGCATTGATAGGGGAGATGTCACGCTGGGGATGGTCATACATGCGTAATTATATTGGTCATGGCACTGGTTTTGCCATCGGTTTTACGGGGCCTGACGGTGCCGGCAAGACTACGGTCATTGATATGGTGATTGACCGTCTTGGCGATGTATTCCGCAAAGCGCATGCTTATTATCATTTCCGCCCGGCGCTCTTTGGCAATCTCGGCGATGTGGCTCAAAAGGCCGGGGTTAAGAAGGATGTTGACCGAAACTACAGTGATCCTCACCGTGGAGGGCGCACATCGGTGTTCAGTTCATTGGCCCGATTGAGTTATTACACCATTGATTATATTGCCGGTTACTGGATAAAGGTGAAGTCCCAGACCCGTATAACCCGGCTCGTAATTTTTGACCGTTATTTCAGTGACATAATATGCGATTCGCGACGTTCGCGCATCTATCTCCCGTATAAGTGCCTGAATCTGTGGCGTAAATTGCTCATCCCATCCTTGCGCTACAATATTTTGCTTACGGCATCAACTGACACGATTCTGTCGCGCAAAAGAGAACTGTCAATGACGGATATAGAGGCAATAAACGAACGGATAGATCTCCTCGCGCCTCAGCATGGTTATCTTAAAGTGCTCAATGAATCGTCGCCTGATGAAGCCGTCAACTGTATTCTCAGGCATATTTTTACCGAGCAGCATAAAATCAATCTTCGCCGTCTGCAATTCCACAAATGAGCACTAAACCGGATTCTGCAAGGCCTCGCCTAATGGTGTCAGCCTATGCTTGCGAGCCATGGAAAGGCAGCGAGATTGGTGTCGGATGGCACTGGGTGCTGCAATTGAGCCGTGAGTTTGACCTTTGGGTCATAACAAGGGCCAACAACCGTGAGCCTATAGAACGTTGGATGGCCGACAATCCCGGTTATGAAAATATCCATTGGGTATATTTTGATTTGTCAGCTCGTCATCTTGAGCGTAAGCATGGCCGAAAAGGCGTACACCGTTATTACCTGAAATGGACTAAGGCGTCAGATGCACTGATAAGACAGACGATGCAGGAAAATTCTATTTCTGCCTTTATACATCTGACTTATGGCAATGCTATCTGGCCAGTAAGCCGTTACGGTGCCTCCAAGCAATTTATATGGGGACCTATAGGCGGACTGGAGACGATTCCTCGCGAATATAGCCGGCATTATGATGCTAAATCGCGCATTATTGAGTCAGTGAGACGTCTGGCTGTAAAGTGTGTCACTTTTACACCTTCTTTCCGTCGTCGGTGCCGGAAAGCGGACCTCATATTGTGTAAGACAGATATTACCCGTAAGTCCTTGCCCGGATTTTGCAGTCATAAGGCAGTCTTGATGACTGATGTCGCAGCTGAGTCTACCCCTCATACAGCTGTTGGCTGTAGCGGCGGAGATATTTTGAAGTTGCTTTGTGTCGGCAGGCTTGATGCATGGCGCGGTTTCGATCTGGCCATTGAGGCTGTGGGCCGTCTGCGTGACGCCGGGATGCGTGTGCATCTTGATATACTTGGTAAAGGCCCGGATAAAGCGCGACTGAAGGGAATGATTGGCACATTGAAATTGGATGGGATGGTATCATTACGTGGAGAAGTCTCATCTGAAGACTATCGGCATTATCTGTCAGAGGCGGATATAGTGCTTAATCCTTCACTTAAGGAGGGAGCCGTCACGGTATCCTTTGATACGATGGCTGCCGGAAAACCGCTTGTTGCGCTTGACACCACCGGTTACACGAGATACTTCCGACCGGACTATTCGGTGATAATTCCGCGAGGGAGCCGCCGTGATGTCATCGCTTCCATAGTTGCCGCGGTGACCCGGCTTTCCGATAGCTCGTTACGTCAGGCTATGGGAATGGCCGCGCTTAAGGCCGCTTCGGAGGTGACTTGGAATTTTCATGGAAATGAAATCCGTAATGCGGTCCGAAATGTTATATCAGGAAATAAAGGTAATTAGAGGGTGTTTAATAACAAAAGTTAAAACCTGAGTGTTGTATCTGTTGATTAAATGGCTGGTTGTGAGTAGGAAGCATAGCGGTGCTATGTGACCGACGAGCAACAGCCAGTTAACAAAAGAGA